>DAOWHF010000169.1:0-4173 GCA_030641565.1 Methylomarinum sp. | reverse complement strand
TCATGTGCGCAAATCGGTAAAAACGTACATTTATCTGGTGGTGTAGGTATTGGTGGTGTATTAGAGCCATTACAAGCCGGCCCTACGATTATTGAAGACGACTGCTTCATCGGCGCACGTTCTGAGATTGTTGAAGGCGTAATTGTAGAAAAAGGCGCAGTTATCTCAATGGGTGTTTACATTGGCCAAAGCACAAAAATCTTCAACCGTATGACAGGTGAAATCATCTACGGTCGCGTACCAGCAGGTTCTGTTGTTGTACCAGGTAACTTGCCTTCTAAATGCGGCACTTACAGCTTGTACTGTGCTGTAATCATCAAACAGGTTGATGAAAGAACGCGTAGTAAAACAGGTATTAATGAATTATTACGTGATTAATAAACCACATTAATCTGCTGTTGTGCCAACACCTTGTTGGCACAACTCATATAATTAATACATCCACTTCGGAAATACAAAGCAACTGTTTCAGCAATCATAAAATCTTTCAATATCCCTTTAATCCATCAATATCCAAGATCTCAATACTTTTTCCATCCACCTTAATTAACTGCTCTTGGGTCAATTGCTGCAAAATTCTGGAGAAAGTCTCAGGTCGTACGGATAGTCGTGATGCAAGCACCGTTTTTGGGGTGTTCCATTGTAATTGGCAAGGGGAAATAGCATCAGCAGGAAGTTCTCGCAATAAAAACTGAATAACACGCATTTTTGCATTTTGTAGACTTAGTTGATCAATTTCCTGCACTAAACCGTGCAAGCGCTTACTCATATAACCTAAAATTTTTAAACTAGTTTTGGGGGAATGTTCAAGTAAATCTCTAAACATCGCCATTTCTACTCTAATCAAACGACTTTCTGTTATAGCTTGGGCATTAACTGGATAAAACCCACCATCCATAAACATCATAGCCTCAGCAAATGTTTGCCCAGCCCTGATTAATTCAATCACTTTTTCAGCGCCATCAGGTGATAAACGATATAACTTGATATCGCCCGTTTCTAACATATAAAAATAATCAGCCTTTTGTTGCTGTTGAAATAACATTTCACCTTCTTTTAGCTGTATGACTTTAGAGCCGGCAATAACACGAGTAAACTGCTCTTCATCTAAAGCAGAAAAGAGTATATTTTGACGCAGAACATGCATAATTTTTGACCACTTGATTTAAATCAATGACAGCATAAACTGACATCCGATACATTAGCATTTCATTAAATATTTTACTTGGGAGATTATCATGTTTTGCTATCAATGCGAACAAACAACACGTTCAGAAAATGGTGATGGCTGTGGTTCTGCTGCAGTTGGTATTTGCGGTAAAGATGCGACCACTTCAGATTTACAAGATCTATTAGTCTATGCCATTAAAGGCATAGCACAATATGCAAAACGTGCACGTGAATTAGGTAAAACAGATAACCAGGCCGATGCTTTTATCCTCTATGGTTTATTTACTACCTTAACCAATGTTAATTTCTCTGCTCCAAAATTTGTTACTTTAATTCAACAAGCTGTCGACCATCGTGAGCGTGTTAAATCACTTTATCAACAGGCGGCTAAGGCACAAGGTATTACTCCAGATGAATTACAAGGCGCTGCTAGCTGGAAACCAGCAACAACACAAGCCGCCTTAGAAATACAAGCTCAATCAGCGGCAATAGATAAAGACCTGGAAACTGTTGGCGAAGATATTGTTGGTCTTAGAGCCATGATGCTATATGGTTTGAAAGGTGTTGCTGCTTATGCATATCACGCCTATGTTTTAGGTGGTGAAGATGAAGAAATCTATGCGGGCATAGAAAAAACGCTGGATTTCTTAGCAAACGAACCAACAGATGCTGCTGCATTACTGGCTGGTAATTTAGAAGTTGGCAGTATTAATTTAAAAGTAATGGAAGTTCTGGATGGTGCCAATACCGGTAATTTTGGTGCTCAGGAACCGGGGGAAGCGCGAATTACACCGATAAAAGGTAAAGCCATACTGGTAAGTGGCCATGATTTAAAAGATTTATATGAATTACTAGAACAAACCAAAGACAGTGGCATTAATATTTATACTCACGGAGAAATGTTACCTGCACATGCCTATCCAAAACTACGTGCTTACTCACACCTAGCGGGAAACTACGGCAGTGCCTGGCAAAATCAACATGCTGAATTTGCTGCATTTCCTGGCCCTATTTTAATGACCTCTAATTGCCTGATTGAACCGACTCCTGCCTATAGAAATCGTATTTTTACAGCGGGACCAGTGGGTTGGCCTGGTGTGCGTCATATTGAAGGTCATGATTTCACCCCAGTGATTCAAGTAGCCAAGGCAATGCCAGGGTACAAGGAAGACGCAGAGGAAAAATCTGTAACAGTAGGTTTTGGTCGTCATGCAGTACTTGGTGTTGCAGATAAAGTGATTGAAGCGGTAAAAGGAGGCGATATTCGTCACTTCTTCTTAGTCGGTGGCTGCGATGGTGCAGCACCAGGACGTAACTATTACACCGACTTGGCAGAACAAACACCTGATGATTGTGTGATTATGACATTGGGGTGTGGTAAATACCGTTTCCATGAACAAGATTTTGGAGACATTGGTGGTATCCCACGTTTGCTGGATATAGGTCAATGTAATGATGCCTATTCAGCCATTCAAATCGCCAGTGCTCTAGCGGATGCTTTTGGTTGTGAAGTGAATGAACTACCACTTTCTATGATGATTTCATGGTTTGAACAAAAAGCCGTGGCTGTTTTATTAGCCTTATTGTCACTGGGTATTAAAGGCATACATTTAGGCCCTACTCTTCCAGCATTTTTGACACCGACTGTGTTAGATATATTGGTAAAAGAATTTGATATTAAGCCCAATGGTATAGCGGCTGATGATTTGGCTGCTGCATTAAAACAGGCCGCTTAAGTTAGGTTATTTAATAGGATGTACTGAATAAGGTGAAGCGCATCACACATGCTTGATGCGCCTCCTTACCTCGGCACATCCTATAGATTTGGCTAACACACTATATTTACTCACATAGGAAAACCTATGAGTTACAAAATCACCTTATCCACAAGGGATAACCAACAATTTAAATTTTCTTGTGAAGACAATCAAAATGTTCAGGCAGCGGCTGAAACAGCAAGTCTTTATCCACCTTTTGGCTGTAAATCTGGCGCATGCGGTGCTTGCTTAGGCACATGCAAGACAGGGGATTATCAATTAGAAAGTTATAGTGAAGATGTTTTATCGGCAGATGCAGCTAAAAACGGTGACATTTTATTGTGTCGCACACTGCCTAAATCAGATTTACAAATCACCTTGCCCTATGATGCTGAAAGCATCCAGCAAACCCTAAGTGCACCCCGAGATGCTGAAATTATTAGCATAGATAAAATTGCTGAACGTACTTTAAAAGTTGTTCTGCAATTACAGGATGATCCAGAAGTCGGTCTGGCATTTGACTTTGAACCCGGGCAATTTGTCGAACTGGAAATACCAGACTTAAACTTAATGCGTGCCTACTCCATATCAAATACTACTAATTGGGAAGGACGTTTAGAGTTTTTAATTCGTTTACAGCCCAATGGTAAATTTTCTGATTTTTTACAACAAGCAGCTGTCGGCCAACATGTCTTAGTCCATGCACCCTCAGGGGCGTTTGTCATCAATAAACAAAGTGCTAATCCACGCTGTTTTATTGCAGGTGGCACAGGCTTGTCACCGTTTCTATCTATTTTAAATCGCATGGCCGAATGGGCAGAAGACCATCCCACGCATTTATTCCTAGGCGTTAATAATGAAGCTGAAATATTGTGCCAACAAGAACTAACAACGTTACAACAAAGCTTGCCACAATTAAGTGTAGAAATATGTGTCTGGAAACCAGCAGATAACTGGAAAGGATTTATCGGCACACCGGTTGATGCATTTAAAGCGCATCTTGATAAAAATGGCGCAGCAACAGATGTTTATCTTTGCGGCCCGCCCATTTTAGTAGAAGCCTCAACTAATGTCGCACTGGAAGCAGGGGTTGAGAAAGAACACATATATAGCGAACGCTTTGTTTCGTCCTGAGATAGTAAGAGACGTTGCATACAACGTCTCTTACTATACTGCTTACACAACAATGGCAAAAGCTTGCTGCAATCAGCTTACTTTTTTTTATACTTGCCCCAAATATCAGCAT
>DAOWHF010000056.1:0-3728 GCA_030641565.1 Methylomarinum sp. | reverse complement strand
ACCATCAATTAGTTCTACCGAAATCTGTTTGCTAATGAATGACTCTGTTTGCAGTAGTTCAGTCAACAAACTTTTAGTCGTCCATTGCATTTGAGTTATCGCATTTATTGATTCCTCGTCTAAACTTGTGTCGGCTTGTCGTAAGACACGCTCTATTTCATTTAACTTTAAAGCATGTTCTGACCTAATCCAGATCTCTTTCTTAACCAGACCATTCTCACGCAGCCGTCGCCTGAATTCCCTTTGATAATGTGCTGATGTTTTTTTTACCATAAGCTAAAGCATAGATCATTACATGTAATTTGCAACATTTATCACATGTAATAAATTATCACCACCCACTTGAATCTTCTTCATCATCTATTTTCGGCTTAAAGTCTTTGGGTAATTTTGGCTTTTTAGCCGTCCTGAGCAAAACAAAGGTACCTCCAAAAACCAAACAAATTGCCAATATAACAAAACCCAGTGCTAACATAATTATTCCTCACCAACTAAAACTTACATCTTCAAAAATGCTAAAATAACACGTTGTTATTTAATAAAATCAAAACCTAATGAAACAAGTCGAATTACTCTCCCCAGCGGGTACCCTAAAAAACATGCGCTATGCGTTTGCCTACGGTGCTGATGCCGTATATGCCGGGCAACCTCGTTACAGCCTACGTGTTCGTAACAATGATTTTTTAGAAGACAACCTGGCAAAAGGCATTAACGAAGCACATTCATTAGGTAAAAAGTTTTTTCTTGCGACCAATGTTATCCCACATAATGCAAAAATTAAAACCTTTATGGCGGATATGGAACCCATTGTTGCCATGAAACCAGATGCATTAATTATGGCTGATCCTGGGTTAATCATGATGACCCGAGAAAGATGGCCCGAAATGCCAATTCATCTTTCAGTACAAGCCAATACTGTTAATTATGCAACGGTAAAGTTTTGGGAAAGTCAGGGAGTAGAACGTATTATCCTGTCTCGTGAATTATCTTTAGATGAAATAGAGGAAATCCGCCAACATTGCCCAGATATTGAACTTGAAGTGTTTGTACATGGCGCATTATGTATTGCTTATTCGGGGCGCTGTTTATTATCAGGTTATTTTAACCACCGCGATCCCAATCAAGGGACTTGCACCAATTCCTGTCGCTGGAAATACGATACCTTACCCGCGCATGAAAATGCAGAAGGTGATTATGTTCTAGATAATGCGGCTATCTCTATGGATGATATTAGCAATGCCAGCTGTGGTGGTGCAGAACGTCATCCTTTAGCGGATAAAACCTACTTCTTAGAAGAAGAAGGCCGAAAAGGTGAGCTATTACCTATCATGGAAGATGAGAATGGCACTTACATCATGAATTCTAAAGATTTACGTGCCATTGAACATATCCAACGTCTAGTTGATATTGGTGTGGACTGCCTTAAAATTGAAGGCCGTACCAAATCCCATTATTACGTTGCTCGTACTGCTCAAACCTATAAACAAGCGATCAATGACGCCTTAGCTGGGCGTGATTTCCAACCAGAACTCATCGGTGTTTTAGAAAACCTGGCAAACCGTGGTTATACCGATGGTTTTTACCAGCGCCATCATACCCATGAGCACCAAAACTATATCACTGGCTATTCTAAAAGCCATCAGCAACAATTTTGCGGTGAAATCAGAGAATATGATGAAGCCACTGGTATCGCAACCATTGATGTAAAAAACAAGTTTTCTGTAGGTGATAGACTTGAACTTATTCTGCCTGAAGGCAATCACGACTTCACTCTAGAAAGCATGACAGATATGTATAACCATGAAATGCAAGTGGCTGCTGGTGGTGGTTACGAAGTTAAAATCCCGCTACCTAAAAAAGGCTGCCCACAAGGGTTAATCTCTCGATACTTTTGATCAAAACAGGTTATTGGTTAAAAATGTAAGTTCGTATAGCTCAAAACATACACCCTTTAACCTTATCCCTTTTTCGATATTTATCGTATCCAACCCCTAGTTAAGTTAAAATATTCAAATATTAACCAAGTAAAGAAGTCAAGATATGCAAATTAAACTCGCCAACCCTCGTGGATTCTGCGCAGGTGTAGACCGTGCCATTGAAATTGTAGACCAGGCCCTTGAAGCGTTTGGTGCGCCTATTTACGTCCGCCATGAAGTCGTACATAACCGAACTGTGGTGGAAGGGTTACGAGATAAAGGCGCTATTTTTATTGAAGATGTTAGCGAAGTCCCTGAAGGGTCTTATTTAATTTTTAGTGCTCATGGTGTATCGAAAAAAGTTCAGCAAGAATCTAAAGACCGCAATTTAACGGTTTTTGATGCTACCTGCCCTTTGGTGACTAAAGTGCATATTCAAGTCGCCAAACATGCAAAAGCAGGACGTGAAGCAATCCTTATTGGCCATGCGGGGCATCCAGAAGTGGAAGGTACCATGGGGCAATATGAAAAGTTAGCAGATAAGGGTGGCATGTACTTGGTAGAAACACCTGACGATGTTAAAAACTTGAATGTTAATAACCCTAAAGACCTTGCTTATGTGACTCAAACAACACTATCCATGACAGATACTAAAATCATGGTTGATGCTTTGCATAAATACTTTCCTAACATTCAAGAACAGAAAAAAGATGACATTTGCTACGCTACCCAAAACCGTCAGGATGCGGTGCATGACTTAGCTGAAACGGCTGATGTGATTTTAGTGGTTGGCTCTCCTAATAGCTCCAACTCCAATCGTTTACGTGAAATTGCAGAACAACTCGGGAAAACGGCTTTTCTAATTGATACAGCTGCCGATATGCAGCAGTCATGGTTTAAAAACATTAATACTGTAGGCGTTACTGCTGGGGCATCAGCACCTGAAGTTCTGGTTCAAGCAGTTATAGATAAACTAAAACAATGGGGCGGAGATAGTGCCATTGAAATTCAAGGCATTGAAGAAAAAGTTGTATTTTCTATGCCTAAAGAGCTAAAAAAACAAATCGCTTTGAATCAAGGCTAAAGGCTAAAGGCTAAAGGCTAAAGGCCAACTTTATTCGTTACCTTTAGCCTATACCTGCGCTTTATTCCTTTTCTTAATAACCCAGCTTGCTAAATAACTCTTGGGCTTATAGAGCCCATGCTGAATATAATACAGCTTGTATTCACTATTAATCGTTGCATTAAATAAACGATGAGCCAAGCCTGTTCCACAAAATAACAGTTGATCATTTTCTTTTATCTCGTAATCAGCTGCTGGCAAAACAATCTCTTGATCACCTGACTTTATCACAAAGACGACTAAATCCAGCTTCTTTTCCCGTCCTCTTGGATCTCTAATCAAATCCCCCAGCAGAACCTTTCCTCCCTGCTCTAGTAACTGAATAACCGCTTTACTTTTTGCCTTAGTAAAATCTATGGTGACAAGATGAGGGGTCTGGTTACCCACTCTCTCACGTAGTTGACTAATAATCGACTCCATTTCTTCCTTACGCCCTGGGATATTTTCTAATAAATATCGGAAAAAAGTTTTTAATAATGGAGCTATTAATAAAAATAAAATTTTCCTGGCTGCAACCAATGTTGGCTGCATGATCATATCAACTTCGGTGGCACGAAAAGCCACTTCATTTTCATGTCGGTTTTGACGAACAATCGTAAATAAATTGTTATTAAAATAGCGGGCATTTAACAAAATCCCCAGGTTATGACCGTCATCATCTGTCCCAGACAAAATCCCAACAGCATCTT
>DAOWHF010000021.1:0-3623 GCA_030641565.1 Methylomarinum sp. | reverse complement strand
TTTTGGTTCACCCCGCTTCAACCAGAGTGCCTACAAATACAGCTCGTTGGATTAATAATCGTCAAATTAGCATGCATCATCATATTAAAGAGGGCAGTCGAGCTGATTTTGGTAAAGTTTCTCGGTTTTTAACCGGTAATGCGATAGGTTTGGTATTAGGCGGCGGTGGCGCAAGAGGTTTTGCGCATATAGGAGTGATGCGTGCTTTTAATGAATTAAATATTCCTATTGATCTCATTGGTGGGAATAGTATGGGGGCAGTTATCGCCGCCCAATATGCAATGCAATGGGATTATCAGGAGATGATTGATAAGACTAAGCATTTATGCCTGCAAGGTGATCAATTTACACTGCCTATTATGTCTATCTTTTCAGGAGAAAAAATGACAACAGGCTTGCGAGAAATGTTTGATGATATTTGTATCGAGGATCTTTGGATAAATTTCTTTTCAATTTCTTGTAATATAAGCCGAGCCACTGTTATGACACATGATAAAGGCACTTTACTGGCCGCTGTGTTAAATAGCAATGCACCGCCTGGATTGTTTCCTCCCCAGATTGTTGATGGTGACTTATTGGTTGATGGTGCTTTGCTAAATAATGTGCCCGTTGATGTAATGGCAAGATTTAATGAAGGTGGAACTATCATTGCAGTCGATGTTAATGCCCGTGAAGATCTCTTGAACAATACTGATAATACAGGCGGGATGAGTGGCTGGCGATTGTTGTTAAACAAACTTAACCCTATGGCTGCCAAGATCAGAACCCCTAGCATGATTGAAGTACTTAGTCGTGCCAGTATTATTGGTGGTCTTGCACAAAGAAAGAAATTAATGAGTGGGGTGGCAGATCTTTATTTACAGCCAACTGTTAGTGATTTTTCACTGATGGCTTATAAAGATGCTGAAAAAATTGAAAGGGCTGGTTATCATTATGCGAAACAAGAATTACAGCAATGGTTGCAGACAAAAAAATAGATTAATTTTTTTGCTAGTGACTAATTTCTTTAGAATTTTAGTCAATTCATGTAAATGTGGTTGATGAAACATTTCACCGTGTAGACCTGTGACTGAATGGCGGGTTAATTTGCTTTTAAACAGCTTGGACCAACTAGAAAATATCAAAGGATGAAACATCCACATATCTTTGGTTAGAATAAGCTCTAGAGGTAAATCAACCGCTTGAATCTTGTGATTAGAAAGTGACTTAAGCTGAGATTTAATACCGGCGTCATTGAGCATCACCTCTAGTCGACGGTTGTTAATTTTTATATTGCTTAATCTGAATAATTTTATACTGTATTCGATTAATTTAAAAAGCCAGGGTGACTGTAATGGCCAGCGTGGGTAAATTGAATCTAACAATATAATGCATTCTGGTGTTTTATGTCGCTCAACTAATATTTTAGCTGTTTCTAATGCTGTAATACCGCCAATAGAAAACCCAGAAATATAATAAGGAGCATCCGTATATGGCTCGATGAGATCGGCATAACATTGAGCTATCGCATGAATGGACAATGTTTTTTCTGTGTCTTCTGGAGGCTGCAGCATATGAATATTACATATACTGCCCATTGCTTTAGCAAGATTTGATAAGCGTAAAAAATCACCATTACCTGATGCGGCAATAAAAAGTGGAATAGCAGCTGAATGATTACTTAATGTAATAAGTGAGTTATTAGATGTCTTCTGGTGCAATGCACCAGCCTGCTCAGCAATGGAAGGATATTCCAGTAAAAATGATAAAGGTTGGCGGATACCTGTTAATTGTTCAATTGCTATCATTAAACTAATGGCACTTAATGAATCGCCCCCTAGCTCGAAGAAATTATCATGGATACTTATTTTTTTAAACGATAATGTTTTTAACCAGATTTTTTGTAGCTGGGTTTCTAGTAAATTACGTGGTGAAACTTCCTTATCTGATTCTTCTAACTTATTGACACTAGGTAATGAGGCATAATCAATTTTTCCTGTCAGGCTGGTTTTAATGGTTGTTACGGGGATAATTCTTCGGGGTTGCATGTAGCTAGGCAACTTTTGACGTAGTATCAAAGAGAGTTCTTTAATTAAAGTATCCGTGTCTTTTACGGTAGTTTCCACATAAGCGTAAATGCTTGTTTGTTGCCCTGTGCTAGCCGTAGTAACAGCGGCAATATTGACATTATCATTAAGCTGTAAAATAGACTCAATCTCCCCCGGTTCTATACGGTAACCGCTAATTTTAATTTGGCGATCTATCCGGCCAGAAAAGTAAAGTAAGCCATCATAAGCAATGTAACCGAGATCACCTGTTTTATACAGTCTGGTATGATCGTGAGAGTTTATTGGAAACGCCACTTTAGTGAGTTCTGCTTGATTTACATAACCTTGTGCCAAGGTGTTACCGGTAATTGCAATTTCACCTATTTCATTCACAGGCAAGGTCTTTAATTGTCGATCAATAATAATAATAGGCGTGTTGTCAGCGGGTTTTCCTATGGGTAATAATTCACCTGAAAAATCTTTCTCACACTCCCAGGCACTGGCAATAATGGTCGCTTCTGTTGGTCCATAGACATTAAATAATTGCGCTTCAGTTTGCTGTAAAAACTGTTTGGCCAAGCTAGGCTCTAGACGTTCACCTCCACAACAGACAACTCGTATGTGTGTTTTTTGGCTAGGCTTTAATCCTTGTAGCAACATACGGGCAGAGGAAGGAACCAGCGCTAATGAGGTGATCTTTTGATTTATGATAAATGGTGCAAAACTTTCGGCTGTATAGCTGTTTTCTGGCGTTAGAACTAGGCAGGCACCTTGAGTTAAAGATAGAAAAATTTCTATGATTGACGGATCAAAATTATATTGAATTGTTTGCCCCATGCGGTCTTTAGGGGTGATTTTAAATAGTGACTGTAACCATTGTATGCGTGATGATAATGCGGCATGATCAATCATTACCCCTTTAGCTTGTCCACTGGAACCTGAGGTAAATATGATGTAGGCGAGATTATCACTTTTGATGTTTGTATGCTGTACAGAATGACCCTGCTGTAGCTGGTAATCATTAATATAAATAGTGTTACTGTTTAATAGCGATAAGCGAGTTTTAAAGTGACTGAGAGTGAGTAAAGCTTGAGCTTTACTTTGCTGCAAAATATTACTAATCCGCTCATCAGGTACATCAACCGGAATGGGTAAATAGGCTGCTGAGGCCTTTAATATTGCCAGCAAACCAATAATCATTTCCATACTGCGTGGTAAGCAAATGGCAACGATATCATTGGTTTTAATACCTTGATTAATCAAATGTGTAGCTAATTGATTGCTTAATTGATCGAGTTGTTGATAGCTCAGTGTCAGTTCTTGAAACTCGACAGCTGTTTTAGACGCGTTGTTGATGGCTTGTTGCTGAAAAAGTTGAACAACAGAAGGAAGTGACTGTTGATGATGTGTTTCTTTACGATTGAAATGACTAAAAATAATATTTTCATCATTTTGAGTTAGTAGATTTAGCTCATTCGCTGGTTTTTGTGGATGATTGAGCATTTGTTGCAAGATGAGTTGCAAGCGATCAGCCAAAAACTGCAAATCTTGAGTGCTAAAACAATTTTCAGCTCCCTCAAAAATAATTTCAACATC
>DAOWHF010000017.1:0-6080 GCA_030641565.1 Methylomarinum sp. | reverse complement strand
GGTTCAAGCGTTTGAACTGGCTAACAAGCGACCTGTTGTTTGGTTGGGGAGCGTTTTGTTTTTGGCTGTACTGATGCCATTAGCTCGCGTTTCTTTAGCCTTGGGAATTCTGTTTTCTATTAGTAGCTTATTTATTGGTGTAGGCGTTGTTGATGCAATACATAGAGAAACTGAATCACTATGGGCTGCGATCAAAAAACAAATTCCTTTAGCCTTGGTGTTGGCGGTTATCTTAATGATTTTCTGGTTTGTCTTTAGGCTATTTGCCAATATTAATTCTGGTGAGATGGAGAAAATCCTACAATTTTTCTTTTATTGGGAATTAACAGAAGATAATTTCCAAGGAAAAGTGTTTCGGCAGTTGATTGTTTGGTTGTATTCAGCTGCTATTGTGGCTTTAATTTTTGTTTTGTTAATGCTGAATAGTTTTGGCAGCTGGTTTAGTTATCCGTTGATGGTATTTAAACAATGCAGTTGGGGTGAGGCAAGAGAGCTGGGCAAACAAGCTAGCTCAGAAAATGCCTCAGCCATGTATAAATTAACAGGCTTTTTATTGCTTACCGCTTTTGTTGGCATGGGCTTAATTCCTTTGTTAACCCCTCTTTTTTATATGTTGGTTTCTACGCTAATGTATGTTTCTTATCACGATATTTTTGTTAAAAAATAATCTTTCGCTCGCTACGTGTAATAAATATGAATGATTTTATCCCAGGACAACGCTGGATTAGTAATACTGAATCTGAATTAGGTTTGGGCTTGATTTTAGATGTCAATTTTAATCGGGTGACGGTGTTGTTTTTGGCAACGGGTGATAAGCGTGTTTACGCTAAAGATAATGCCCCTTTAACACGTGCGCAGTTTGCTGTTAATGATGTTATAGAGTCGACTGAAAATATTAAATTAACTGTCAAAGAGTTAATTGCCCAAGATGGATTGATTATCTATCGCTGTGATGATGATTTAGGCGAGGAGACGCTTCTAGAAGAAATGGATTTAAATCATCATATCCAATTTAATAAGCCGCAAGATCGTTTGTTTACTGGACAAATTGATCCGTCCGCCTGGTTTTTATTACGCTATGAAACCTGGCGTAAGCAGCAGCAGCATCAACAGTCAGCTGTTAAAGGTTTGCAAGGTGCAAGAGCGTCTTTAATTGCCCATCAGCTATATATCGCACATGAAGTAGCAAGTCGGGGTGAGCCTCGTATTATGCTGGCCGATGAAGTGGGCTTGGGTAAAACCATTGAAGCGGGTTTGATCCTGCAACATCGTTTAATTAATGGTTTAAGTCAACGGCAGTTGATTATTGTGCCAGAAAGTTTGCTGCATCAATGGTTAGTAGAAATGTTAAGACGCTTTAATTTGCGCTTTAGTATTTTTGATGAGGCACGCTGTGTCGCAACCAATGAAGCAAATCCATTTGTGACAGAGCAATTAGTATTGTGTTCACAAGGCTTTTTTTCTGATTATCCACAACGACAATTGCAAGCGTTAGAAGCTGGCTGGGATATTGTGGTGGTTGATGAAGCGCACCATCTGGAATGGAGTGAGCAGAGTCCTAGTTCTGATTATCTTTTTGTTGAACAATTAGCGGTGGCTACACCGGGTTTGGTTTTATTAACAGCAACACCAGAGCAATTGGGTAAGGAAAGTCATTTTGCTCGCTTACGATTATTGGACCCAGATCGCTTTTATCAATTTGATCAATTTTTAGCAGAAGAAGAATTGTTTGAGCCGGTTGCTCATGCGGCCAGGTTGTTGATTTCTGGTGATGTGATTACTGAAAAAGAACAGCAAAGTCTGAAAGCCTTATTACAACAAGATCACGTCGGTGCATTGTTAGAGAAAGTGAATGACCAGGATGCATCAGATAAAGCACGGCAAGAATTGATCGAGCTGTTGCTAGATCATCATGGTACAGGGCGAATTTTATTTAGAAACTCCAGGCAAACCGTACAAGGTTTTCCTGAGCGAGAAAGCTATGGCTATGCTTTACGAGGTGAAGCGGCATCAACTTTAGAAGATGATCCTTATTTTCTATGGTTGCAGGATAAGCTGGCTGATTTAAATGAAGCAGGGGAAAAAGCCCTGTTAATTTGTCGGCAAGCTGAAACCGTTATTCAATTGGAGAAAACCTTAAAAACTCGAAAAGGGATTGCGACTGCGGTTTTTCATGAAGGCATGAGTATCGTGGAAAGAGACAGGGCGGCAGCTTATTTTTCTGATGAAGAAAGTACGGTTCCGTTATTGATTTGTTCAGAAATTGGCAGTGAAGGCAGAAACTTTCAGTTTGTTCATCATTTGATTTTATTTGATTTACCCGATAACCCTGATTTGTTACAGCAACGTATTGGGCGACTGGATCGTATTGGACAGAAACATATTATTCAAATCCATATTCCTTATCTGCTTAATAGTGTTCAGCATGTGTTGTATCGCTGGTATGAAGAAGGTTTTAATGCATTTCAGCATAACTGCTCTGCGGCATCACAAGTTGCAGCTCAGTTGGCAGATACGTTATCGGCTAATCTTGAGCTGATTGATCAAACAGCACTTGATGATTTTATTGCTAAAACGCAGCAGTTGAATCAGAAAATAGAGCAGGAAATGCATAATGGACGCGATCAATTGCTGGAATTGAATTCATGTCGCCCTGAACAAGCACAGGTATTGATAGATCAGCTCAATAGAATTGAGCAGAACAGTACGTTGTGGGCTTATATGGAAGCGATGTTTGATTGTTATGGTGTGGATGTGGAATATCATTCGGCAGATTGCCATATACTGAGGCCGAGTGAAAATTTACGGGTTTCTTATTTTCCGATGCTGCCTGATGATGGTGTCACTGTCACTGTTAATAGAGATATTGCATTGGCGCGTGAGGATATGCAGTTTATCACTCAGGAACATCCTATGGTGATGTCGGCGATGGATTTGGTACTATCCAGTGAAACAGGCAATGCAGCATTAAGTGTGATTAAGCACTCAGAGCTAAAAGCCGGTCAATTCTTGCTGGAATTGTTGTTTGTGGTTGAGTGCTCAGCACCTGCTTATCTTAAAATTGGTCGGTTTTTGCCTCATACGCCGATTCGTATTCTTATAGACCAGAATAAACAAGATTTGAGCGATACTATTAGTCACCAAAGTATGTTTGAAACAGGTAATAAGTTTGATAAAGATCAGATTGTTAGTTTTATCAGTAGTCAGCGTAATCATATTAATGACATGATTAAAACAGCGGAAGCCGCCGCGAATCAAAACATGCAATCTTTGATTGAGGTGGGTAATGCGGAAATGTTATCAACCTTAACGCACGACATTAAACGTTTGGTTAGATTGCAAAAAATAAATCCTAGTATTAAAGAGCAAGAAATTGAACAACTGAAAGAGATGGCTATGTTGTCCCACGAGAATATTTTGCAGGCACAATTAAGGTTGGATGCAGTGAGATTTGTTATCAGTAGTTAGTTGTCTGTTTAGTGGCTTTGCACAATACTTGCAGGAAACCTGAAAAGTAAGCCTATTCGTAATAAAAGATTTATTCACACGGAGGGTACGGAGAACACAAAGGAGGAGTCTTGTGGAAACTGGTTTTTTGTTTTTTTTCTTTGTGTTCTTTGTGCCTCTGTGTGAATTTTGTTTTTTATATTCGTTGGTAGTTGGGATATCAATCTCTTGATTCAGTTGTTACAGCTAATACTTTAGCGTTAATTCAGGCCCTTTTTGAGTCAGCTCTAGATGTTTCATAAAACTCATGCCCAGTAATATTTCATTACCCGTCATGTGAGGGTTGATTGAGGCGCGAATGTTTTTAAGCTCAATCGCACCGATACTGACGGAGTTGAGTAAGGTGTCATAAACAGTAATAGTGCCATTAGCTGTTCGGCTTTGTGACGGGTAACCCTTTTTTAGCTGTAGTTGTTGCGCAATGGGTGCGGGGATACTAACCAGGGTTGCACCGGTATCAAGTAAAAAAGTGACAGGTATCTGGTTTATTTTACCGTTAGCAACATAGTGGCCATAACGATTTTGCTTGAGTCGAATTTCAGCCGTTTCATTGTTCCATGTACTTGAAACGTTCTGATTAGGGTTGTTCTGTTGATCAAGGTAACGGTTAAAGCCAAATGTCAGAATGGCTAATAATAATAGCCAAGCGAGATAGATCATTCCTTGGCCTATTCTTGAGCTACTATCTTGTTTGTTCATTCATTACTGCTTTCTTGCACTAGAACCCAAGGCTTAACAACGACAGCCCAGACAGTTGACTCTTGTTCAAACCATTTTAAAGCTTGTTGATCAGAAACAGGAACAACTTTTTGCTCTTTTAGCCACTGCTCAACCTCTGTTTTATTATCCATAGAAAACTGGTAGGCAACCTCTACTAAATCAATCTCTGGACTGACTGATATCGCTAAGCCACTGGCAAAAAACCGTTGTAATTCATGCCAGGGTATTTGAGATGTTTCTAGGTTTATTTCTTTTTTGTTCATTGGGTGATGATGTTATTAAAGTGAACTGGTATTCTATAGTAATAATCATAAAAACCACAAAGAGGAGTTATTAATGGCATTGTTTGATGCATACAAGAAAAAATCGACTTTAAAAGCTGCAATTAAGCAAACAACTAAAGCACGTGAAAATGAGGGGGCAAAAGCTGATCAATTGTTTATTAGTGCATATCAAGGTTTTGCAGATATCGTTAAAGGAGATTTGGTTGTAGGTGAGGCCTTGTATAACTGGGGTTTTGCATTATTACACCAAGCAAAAACAAAGGCTGAAGAAGAGAGTGTTAAGCTTTATTTAGATGCTATTTCGAAGTTCAATTTTTGTTTGCTGATTGTACCTAATCATTTAGGTGCAGCGATTGATGGGGGCGTGGCTTATATGGATTTGGCTCGGATATTGAGCGTGGATGCCAGTGATGAGCTTTATGATTTAGCAAAAGAATTTTTTGATAATGCAGAAAGAATTCAGCGAGGCAGTGCGGCTTATAATTTGGCCTGTATTTGTGGCTTACGTGGACAAGAAGAGGCTTGTTTAGAAGCGCTTGAATTATCAAAGGAATGTGGCAGTTTACCGCGTGCTGATGATATTAATAGTGATATAGACTTGGTGAGGATGACAAATTTACCGTGGTTTGCTGAGTTTATGGAGCGCGTGACAGCAGAACCAGAGCCTGAGGTTATCGATGAGTCTGTACCTGTTTATGATAATGAAGGTAATATTATCAATAAAAAGAAAAAGAAAAAGCCTTTAGAGTATGAAGTTGATGGCGTGGTTTATGATGTGGAGGGTAATGTTCTTAGAACAATAGAGCCGGAAGACAGTGTTGAAACAACAGAAACAACAGAAACAGTAGAAACAGTAGAAACAGTAGAAACAGTAGCAGGCTCCTTAGATGAGGTGTTGAAAACAGAACAAGTAGCTACTGGAGATAATGAGGAAGAGAGTGAGGTTAAAAAGCAAGCTGAGGAGTGACCGCGGGAAGCCTTTTATGATGATGTGTGGTATTTTGACGTGATGGCGTGACTTAAAATGGCTTGAACTTTTTTAATACCCATTTTTCGAGTTAACTCAATATTTCGCTCTGGAATTTGTTCAGGATTTGGGTATGATTTTAATGCCTGTTCTAAGCTGGCTTCTCTTATCAGATGCAACATTGGATAAGGGGAGCGATTGGTGTAGTTTGCGGGATCCATGGTATTTTCGCCCTCAAAGCAATAGAGAGGGTGAAAACTGGCTAATTGGTAAATACCTTCATAATCTTGCTCGATTAAGAGTGATTCAGCTAGAGAGAGGAAATCAAGATAATCCTCAAACTGCTGGAATTTATTGGGATAAATAATCAGAGTCGTTTCAATCTCTGATTGCGAATCTAGGCGCTGACATTCTACAAAAACGGCTTCTAGGCATTGCTCTGTGCTAGTAGATTCAACAACGGAATACCGTATACTGCCGCGTTCATGTTCGCGTCTAGCGAAAGGGCAAATGTTATGCTTAATAATAAAGGATGTTAGCCATGTTTCTGTTTGTTTGACGACGAGGTCTTTAGTCATTTGAGGGGAGTGTTTTTTTAATCT
>DAOWHF010000250.1:0-2731 GCA_030641565.1 Methylomarinum sp. | reverse complement strand
TAAAAGGAACTAAAAGGGGTCAGAGCCCTTGTTAGAGTGCTGAGGTTATTTAATTAATGAAAGCAATAGGTTACGCTGCGTGTCTTTTAAAATGGTACTGACCCGAATGGCACTTACTTAAGCGATAACCAGTTGAAAGTATTAAAAAAGGCAGGAGAAGTGATAAACTTATTGTGACCAAACAAATAAACAATCACCAAGCCCCCGCCTTAATGTTCATTAATAACAAACTTTTTCAAGCTCAGCAACAAAGAATTCAGAAATACACAAAAGAAACTAATTCGTATACTTTTTTTAATATTCTAACCAGTCCAGAATTATTATCTTCAGTTGAAGAATTACTGCCCGAACACAGAGAAAGGCTCTATCCACCGACAGAAACACTCTCCATGTTTTTGGCTCAGGGGATGAATCAAGACCGCTCTTGCCAAAAGGCTGTTAATAATGCGGCAATACAGCGAATTGCCGCAGGTTTGCCTGCAATAAGCACTACGACAGGTGGATATTGTCGAGCAAGACAGCGACTACCCTTAGCAATGATCTCTGAATTGGTTTGTCGAACAGGCGAACTTATTGATAGGCAAATGCCAACTAAATGGCTTTGGCGGGGAAAGCGTGTTCATCTAATAGATGGTACGACCGTTACCATGCCTGACACAGCTGAAAATCAGGCTGTTTACCCTCAGCAAAGCTGTCAGAAGCCAGGGCTTGGTTTTCCAATCTGCCGTCTTGTTGGTGTTATTTGTCTGGCGAGTGGAGCGGTTTTAAATGCGTCTATCGGAGCTTTCAAAGGGAAAGGAAGCGATGAACAAAGTTTACTTCGTAATATGCTGGGAACCTTTAATGCAGGAGACCTTGTTCTGGGAGATGCCTATTATGGCACTTATTTTTTATTGGCATCGCTACAAGAAAAAGGTGTTGATGCTGTATTTGAACAAATGGGGGCACGTAAACGGATAACAGATTTCAGTAAAGGCAAACAGTTAGGTGTTGAAGACCATCTGGTGGAAATCAAAAAACCAAAGAAAAAGCCGGACTGGATGGAGCAAAATCAATATGATGATTCACCTGATACCCTCATTATTCGCGAATTAAAAGTTAAAGGAAAACTACTTATAACAACACTCCTTTCAGCTAAAGATGCTTCAAAATCCGAATTAAAAGCGTTATATAAAAATCGCTGGCAGATTGAAGTTGATTTTCGCAATATAAAAACGACCATGGGGATGGAAACCTTAAGCTGTAAAACCCCGGAAATGAATGAGAAGGAAATATGGGTCTATTTTTTAGCGTATAACTTAATACGGCTATTGATGGCTCAGTCAGCATTATTAGCAGATATATTGCCTCGCCAACTTAGCTTTAAACATGCGCTACAATGCTGGTTAGCCTGGAATATGCAAAGTATTTTTACTCATGCTGAGACAAGTGAAGAGTTGTTATTTATTTTGATTGCTCAGAGACGAATTGGAAACCGTTCGGGGCGAATAGAGCCTCGGGCAGTAAAAAGGAGGCCAAAATCATTTTCATTACTTACAAAACCTAGAAATGAAGCAAGAGCAGATATTAAAAAGAATGGTCATCCAAAGAAAGCTAAGAAAGCCTTTGTTATTGAAATGTTTATTTTCTTAAGTAAGTGCCATTCGGGGCTGACTCTGCTTTTCCGTGCCTCTGCTTTTCGCATGCATTGATTAATTAGCAAAGAAAAATAAATAGATTATGCTAGACTTTGTGCTTAACAGCCAGATTTCTGTACGCATTTGGTAAGCAATCTAATAAAAAAGCTTCCCTGAATTTATTAATCTCGATCTCCTTTATGACTAATACTGAGACACTTTGCATGAGTTGCATGACGGATATAGGTAAAAACCTGATCTGTCCTGACTGTGGGTCTCAGCCTCATAAAAACAGGAATGTGGTAGCACTACCTCTTAAAACACTATTGAATAAGCGTTTTCTGGTCGGGCGTGTACTTGGAGATCCGGGCGGCTTTGGCATTACTTATCTCGTCTGGGATATGCTTTTAGATACTACTGCTGCGATTAAAGAATTTCTTCCCTTATCTTCTGTAAGCAGACATGCTGATAATTCATCCGTAAAAGTCAATTCAAAAAAAGATCAAGATTATTTTAATCAAGGATTACGTATTTTTTTGAAGGAAGCTAAAATTTTAGCTCAATTCTCACATCCTAATATTGTTAGAATCAGGGACTGTTTTACCAGTAATAACACCGCTTATTTAGTGATGGAATATCACCAGGGAGCACCATTAAACCAGCTCATAGAAAGTTCGGGAGGCTATTTAACTGAAGACAGGGCATTGGAAATTATATTGCCTATATTAGATGGTCTGGATGCGGTTCATAGTAAAGATTTTTTGCATAGGGATATAAAACCTCAGAACATATACATTACAACTAAAGGCGTTCCCTTGTTGCTGGATTTTGGTGCGTCCCGGTTTGCATTAGCGGGAACTGATCAGACGTTGACCGTGATGTTATCAGGCGGATATGCACCTTTCGAACAATATCATGAAAAAGGAAGGCAAGGCCCTTGGGGGGATATTTATTCTGTCGGTGCCACTCTTTATTTTATGGCGACAGGTAAAAAGCCAGCCAATGCCATTGAAAGGCAACAGCATGATAGTTTAGTGCCTCCGATTGTACATAACCCGGCACTGAGTGAATCATTCAGTCTTGCAATTATGCAAGCAATGTCGGTAGACCCGTTG
>DAOWHF010000268.1:0-2776 GCA_030641565.1 Methylomarinum sp. | reverse complement strand
CATTAATCGCCTCACCTGTTTTAAGATAAGTTACCGCTTGAATTGCAATCTCTACACTCACAGCCACTTGCGCTTCACGGGTTGAGGCACCTAAATGTGGTGTAAAAGTAATATTATCCAATTCAAACAAAGGCGAATCTTTAGGTGGCTCTTGCTCATAAACATCTAATGCCGCTTTAGCAATCTCACCATTTTTAAGTGCATCATACAAAGCCGCTTCATCAATCAAACCACCACGAGCACAGTTAATGATCATCGCCGTCTTCTTCATCATCTTCAACTGCTCAGCACCGATAATGCCGCGTGTTTTCTCGATCATAGGACAATGTAATGATAGATAATCAGCTTCTTTAACCAAGGTATCTAAATCAACTGATTGCGCGCCACACTCTTCAAAAATTTCTGGTGTCACAAATGGGTCATAAGCAATCACTCGCATGCCCAAACCACAAGCACGTTTTGCAGCTAAACGACCAATCGTACCAAAACCTAAAATAGCAAATGTTTTACGGTTAATTTCTGCGCCCACTAACTGAGAACGCTCCCACTTACCCGCACGAACCGACGCACTTGCCTCTGGCAAATTACGACTTAAAGAAAACATGTGGGCAATAGCCAGTTCAGCCGTTGTGGTTGCATTAGCATCCGGCGTATTCATCACAATCACGCCCTGCTCTGTTGCCGCTGGAATATCAACATTATCCACACCGATACCTGCACGCCCCACAACTTTTAAGTTAGTCGCTGCTTGCAAAACTCTTTTAGTCACTTTAGTATCACTACGGATTAACAAGGCATCATAATCACCAATAATCTCGCACAGCTCATCTTCATTCATACCGACTTGAATATGGACCTGAATATCAGATTGCTCATTTAAATAGTTAATACCATCGTCGGCTAATTTGTCGGAAACAAGAATCTTTTTCATGCTTTTTAGAATAGTTAAAGGTTTGTAAGATAAACCGTATAGTTTATCAGCTTTGACATGATTCTAATAATCTGTAAAGCAAAGAATCATCAAGAATGAAACGCTAACATTGAACGCAAGGCTTTAGCCCCCAATAGTTAAAGCAAGCTTATAGCCTATAATTTCAGGCATAAAAAGTTATTTCTTGCCTGTCCCCACCCTAAAAATAAAACCACCAACTAACAATCACATTGTGAGTATCAGGTGATATTTTTAACATCACCATTATTTAAATCACCCTTTTCATCTAAACAACAGCTTTAGCCACCTAATTAAGAATAAACAACTGATATATCAATGGATTTGCGTCAACTCAACCCCACCTACAGCACCATATTTTCTAAGGATCAATAAATAATCGGGACGTTGACGCTGATGCTTCATCGCTATTTCATCAATCCACAGCAGCCACGAATCTTCATCCACCAAGGCATTTTTACTTGGTTCTTCAGGGAATTTATTACCCCCCCAGATTTGATAAACATAATCAAACGCCGCCCAGTCATACAGCGTTTCTCCTTCTTTAAATCCTGATGTTTCGTTTGGCTTTGCGCCGCCCTCCAATAAAACTTGTAACATCTCTGCATCCATCGACAACATGGCATGAGTCAGCGCACCTGAACCTTCAGAATCAAGATGATTTGGACTGAACCCCATATCAATTAATAGCCTAACCATTTCATATCTATGTGGTGCTAAATCTTCAAGCAAGTTAAAAACAATATCGGATAATATCGGCTCACCATGCTCATCAATAGATTTTTTATCAAAACCGGCATTAACCAACGCATTAATTGTTTCTAAATCATTAGTACAAGCCGCTTTAGAAAGTTTTGTAAAATCTTCGTTTGTCGTCATTTATATAGGTATATGTCTATTTTTTGTACAGTAAATTGTATATTATATTTCTGCCCAAGCGGTTAGTTTAGTTTTTTGGCAAGATCTGAGTACAGTCATTGTTCGACGAGAAATGGTGGTATATACAATTAAATTGATAAATCCAGATTAAGTATTAGCTGAAAGTTATAGATAATCTATACTACCAGTGCAGTCAAACCCAGACAGCTCCAAACACATGAACAATTAAAGCATCTCATTCAAAGCCCAAAAGGACAAACAATGGATCGTTTCGACAGGATATATCGACTTCATGGCTTACTCAGTAACCGCCGCTTTCCCATTTCACTTAAACAAATCATGGAACAATTGGAATGCTCCAAAGCCAGTGCAGATCGAGACATAAAAACTTTACGTGACCATTTAGATGCGCCGCTGGAATATAATCGGGAGGCAAATGGTTATATCTACAACCAACAGTCCTCCAGCAAACCCTATGAACTGCCTGGACTATGGTTTAGCAGTGAAGAATTACACGGACTACTGATTTGCCAGCAAATATTACAAAACATCAGCCCCGGCATTCTTAGTGAACAGATCGAAAAATTGCAACAACGCATCAACAACATGCTCAGCCGGGACCACAGCCCACAACCCGTAATTGCCGATAAAATAGTAATTGCATCAAATGGCAGACGCCTAAAAGATGACAGCCACTTCAAACGCATTGCAACCGCCCTATTTAGCAACAAACAACTGCGCATACGATATCAATCCAGAGGCCAAAAAGGGGAAGTTAGTGAACGCACCCTCTCCGCACAAAGGCTAATTTATTATCGCGAAAACTGGTATTTAGCCGCCCACTGTCATTATCGAAATAAACTTAGAATCTTTGCTATTGACAGTGTCAACTCAGCCAAAATACTGGACAAATCCAGCCAAAAAACCGAAGACAAACAACTACAGGAT
>DAOWHF010000274.1:0-12793 GCA_030641565.1 Methylomarinum sp. | reverse complement strand
GGTAAATTCATAAAGTGCTTGTGCGGCTAAATCAAAACGGTAGTTTTCAATTGAATCGCTGGTACTTGTGATAACTTGGTTTAAACGCGAAGTGATCCATAAATCTGCCTGTGAGTATTTACAAGGCGCATCGGATAAACCATTATCCTGGTCTTCAGTATTCATCAATACATAACGTGCAGCATTCCATAATTTATTGCAGAAATTACGGTAGCCTTCAGTACGTGCTAAATCAAAACGTATATCACGGCCTGTTGATGCTAATGAGGCAAAAGTGAAACGTAAGGCATCGGTACCAAAAGAAGGAATGCCATCAGGAAATTGCTTGCGAGTGGCTTTTTCTATTTTCTTTTGTAAATGCGGCTGCATCATGCCAGCCATGCGTTTTTCAACTAAGGCTTCTAAATCAATGCCATCAATTAAATCAATAGGGTCAAGTACGTTGCCTTTTGATTTGGACATTTTTTGTCCTTCGGCATCACGTACTAAGCCATGAATATAAACCTCTTTAAACGGTACTTCACCTTGGAATTTAAGCCCCATCATGATCATTCTGGCAACCCAGAAGAAAATGATATCAAACCCTGTGACTAAAACACTGGTTGGGTAATGTTGAGCCAATTCAGGCGTTTTTTCTGGCCAACCTAAGGTTGAAAAAGGCCATAAAGCAGATGAGAACCAGGTGTCTAAAACATCTTCATCTTGTCTTAGTGGATAGTCTGCTGCAAGATTGTGTTTTTCGCGAATTTCTTGCTCAGAACGTCCGACATAAATATTGTCTTCATCATCATACCAAGCGGGGATTCTGTGTCCCCACCAGATTTGTCTTGAAATACACCAGTCTTGAATATTACGCATCCATTCAAAATAAGTGTTTTTCCAGTTATCAGGCACAAATTTAATATCGCCATTTTCTACGGCTTCTATTGCCGGTTTAGCTAAGGGTGCGACTTTGACATACCATTGATCAGTCAAGAATGGTTCAATCACACTATTTGAGCGATCACCGCGTGGCACCATTAATTTATGATCAACAATTTTTTCCAGTAAACCCTGTGCATCTAAATCAGCAATCATTTGTTTACGGGCATCAAAGCGATCCATGCCAATATATTTTTCAGGGATCAGTTGTTTTTCATCTTCTTCATTGCTGCGAATTGTGGCGTCCGCAGTAAAAATATTGATGAGACCACCATGAGGCATATCTTGAATGGCAGATAAATCTCTATGGCGTGTCCATACGTCATAATCATTAAAATCATGAGCGGGAGTTACTTTTACGCAACCGGTACCAAATTCAGGGTCGACATGCTCATCGGCAATAATAGGGATACGGCGACCAGTTAAAGGCAGCTCAACAAATTCACCTAATAAATGTTTGTAACGATCATCATCGGGATGAATGGCAACTGCCGCATCACCTAATAAAGTTTCAGGGCGTGTGGTGGCAACAATTAAGTGTCCTGAACCGTTGGATAGGGGGTAACGCATGTGCCACATAAAGCCATTTTCTTGTTCGGATAATACTTCCAAATCAGAAACAGCAGTGTGTAAGACAGGGTCCCAGTTGACTAAGCGTTTACCACGGTAAATCAAGCCTTCTTCATGTAGCTTGATAAACACTTCTTGTACGGCATCAGACATACCATCATCCATGGTGAAACGTTCTTTTTCCCAATCTAAAGATGAACCCATGCGGCGTAGTTGCTTGGTGATGGTGCCGCCTGATTCTTCTTTCCATTCCCAGATTTTTTCGACAAACTTTTCACGGCCGTAATCATGGCGAGTTTTGCCTTCGGCATTGGCCAAACGCTCAACCACCATTTGAGTCGCAATCCCTGCATGATCACTACCAGGTTGCCATAAGGTGCTAAAACCTTTCATGCGGTGGTATCGACTTAAAGCATCCATGATAGTGTCTTGAAACGCGTGTCCCATGTGTAAACTGCCGGTGACATTAGGTGGTGGAATCATGATGCAATAAGATTCACCTTCAGGCTTTGCTTCAAAATAGCCTTTGTCTTCCCAAGTTTTATACCAGCGTTGTTCTATTGAGTGGGGAGCGTATGTTTTTTCCATGGATGGGGTCTGTTTAATAAATTGAATTAGTGTTTAATTTTTTTGCTTTTATCTTAAAGGCCCTCCCTTGCTGGGAAGGACTTAGAGTGGTCAATACAGATTAATAGCTTATTCGCTTAAGTTTTTCTTTCAAATGTATTGTTTTATATTTTAAAGTCGGTCATTTTAAAACCATTTTGTTTGTATTGCCGATAACGCTGTCGTCCTGCTTGCTTGAGAGATTCATTGTTATCTAAAATTTCTAAAACACGATCTGTTTGTGTTAAATCATCAGGATATTTAGACGATAAATTAAAAATAAGTGCTTGCCAATTTTTTGGGGCGGCCTGAGTACCAATTAAAATAGTGTGTTCATAATCAGGTGCGCCATATTTCTCATCATACATTTGATGAGGAATAAAACTGGTGTCTTTAAAGGTCCATAATAGCTTATCTAATAACTGACTTTGTTCGTTTGAATCTGTGTACACATAGCAATACTGTCCCAGACTGTAGGCTTTTGCTATCAGTTTGCAGGCAAACTGATAGCGGTCATGCAGAGACTGGGATTGTAATATATAAAAGCTTGCTTCAGCCATTCGCTCTATTAATTAAATATTGGCTTAATAATGGCACTGGACGGCCTGTTGCACCTTTTTTAGCACCGCCTGAACGCCATGCTGTTCCAGCAATATCTAAATGAGCCCAACGATAGTCTTCGGTGAAGCGAGATAGAAAACAGGCCGCAGTAATAGTACCTGCATCACGACCACCAATATTGGCTAAATCGGCAAAATTAGATTTTAATTGCTCGTGGTATTCTTCCCAAATAGGTAAGCGCCATAAGCTGTCACAAGCGGTTTCACTGGCATCGATTAGATCATTACATAATGCGTCATCATTGCCTAATAAGCCGCTAGGGACTCTGCCTAAAGCAACCAAACATGCGCCAGTTAAAGTGGCTAAATCAATCACAACCTCAGGGTTGAATTTTTTTGCATAAGTTAAAGCATCACAAAGTATTAAACGGCCTTCAGCATCGGTATTTAATACTTCAATAGTTAGTCCAGACATACTGGTTAGTACATCGCCCGGTTTGTTGGCGTCACCATCAGGCATGTTTTCTGAAGCAGGTACGATACCTACAATATTAATGGCTAAGTTCATTTCAGCTGCGGCTTGTAAAGTACCTAAAACACTTGCGCCACCACACATGTCGTATTTCATCTCATCCATACCCGCACCTGGTTTTAATGAAATACCACCGGCATCAAAGGTTAAACCTTTACCGACAAGCACAATAGGTTTACTGTCTTTAGAGCCACCTTGATAGTTTAATACTATGAGCTTTGCTGGTTGGCGACTGCCACGAGAGACCGATAGAAAAGAGCCCATGCCCAAGGCTTCCATATCACTTTCTTCCAGTACTTCAATATCCATTTTTTCTGAGTTGTCAGCGATAATTTTAGCGCGTTCAGCCAAGTAAGTAGGGGTACAGATATTGCCGGGTAGATCTGCAAGAAGTTTGGTTAGGTCTATGCCTTTAGCAATTGCAATGCCTTGTGCTAATCCTTGTTCTGCTTTGGGCTTGATTGCATCTGTCACTAGAATTTGAATGGATTCTAATTCGACTTTTGATTCTTTTTTGCTTTTTGTTTGTTCAAATTGGTAAAAGGCATCATTAAAAACTTCAACAATTTGGCGAGTTTTCCATTGCTCATCATTGTTTTTAACAGCGATATCAACCAAGCTACAGCTGGCAGATTTTATTTTTGCTGTTTTAATGGCTGATATAGCTGCACCAAGTGCTTTGCGATAAAGCTTTGCAGTCAGTGCTTCTTGTTTACCCATTCCAACCAGCAAAATACGGGGTATAGTACTATTTGGAATATAGTTAATTAATAGAGTGTCTGAATTCTCCCCTTTGATATCTCCACGCTTAAGTATTTGAGTGATGATTCCCTGGGTTAGCTTGTCTACTGTTGTTGCTGATGGGCTAAGTTGCTGGTTTTCATAAATACCAATGATAATGCAATCAGTTTGTAGTTTGTCTAAAGCTAAGGTTTCTATAGAATAGTCCATAAAGGTATCTGTAAAGAGAATAATTTAAGAGAATGAATTGGATAGATTATACATGAGTTTTTTAAGGTGGGTCGCTTGAGCATTGCGTTGAAAAAAAAAGATAAAGTGAAGTCTTATCGGTTTCTTTCAGTTTTAGATAAGATGATTATGCGCGATTTAAGCAAAACAGTGCTGGCAGTATTGTCGGTAATTGTGATTATTATTGTAAGTCGTAAATTTATTAAGGTATTAGCTAAAGCAATTGAAGGCAGTATTTCTAATGAAACCGTTTTAAGCATTTTAGGCTTAAAGATTGTTGTGGCAACGGGGGCTTTTTTACCAGCAGCAGTATTTATGGCCATATTAATGGTGTTAGGGCGCATGTATAGAGACCAAGAAATGTCAGCAGTTGCATCGGCTGGTGGAGGGGTTTTTGTGATTTATAGGGCTGTGTTCTTATTGGTTTTTCCTCTCGCTATCATTGCAGCAGGGATGTCGATGGTTGCTACACCTTGGGCCGAAGCTAAAATGAGTCTTTTAATGCATGAAGATCAGAAAGTGGCTGATATTAGAGGGATTGCTGCTGGAAGGTTTAGTGAATATAGTCATGGTGAATTGGTTTTTTATACAGAAGATATAGATCCAGACAAACGTATGCATAATGTTTTTGTGCAAAATAGAGCGGGAGGTAAATTAGGCATTGTAAATGCCAAGTATGGACGGATGGAAAATTTACCTGGAGGTTTGTATCTAGTATTAGAACAAGGAGAGAGAGTTCAAGGTGTACCGGGTGAGATGGATTTTATTATAGAAAAGTTTGATGAATATGCTGTGCGAATAGAAAAGAAAGAAACACTTTTAAATCAGCATAGAGAGGCAATACCCAGTGATCAATTATGGCTTTCTGATAAGTTACATGATGTGGCAGAAATTCAATCAAGGTTATCAATTCCTTTAGGTGTTATTTTCTTAAGTTTGTTGGCAGTACCTTTAGCTAAACTTTCGCCTCGAGGCGGAGTTTACGGCAGTTTAGTTGTGGCATTTGCTATTTATTTTGTTTATGGGAATTTAAAACGCATTGGTCATAGTTGGGTGGTAAAGGAAACAATACCTGCTTCATTCGGTTATTTTGGGGTATATTTATTATTGTTAATTCTGGGTGGAATATTATTGGTACGCCTGTATGGCATACAGTGGATTATGCTGCAAATGAAACGTCGGGGTAAGGCATGAGTGTTTTAACCAGATATATAGTCAGAGAAGTATTAAAAGGTTCGGCAGTTGCCCTGATATTATTATTAACGCTATTTAATTTGTTTACTTTTAGTGATGAGTTAAAAGATCTTGGAACTGGGCGATATGGTTTAAAAGAAATATTAATGTATCTGGCATTAACTTCACCTAGGGTATTTTATGAGCTAATTCCGTCATCGGCTTTGTTAGGTAGTCTTTTTGTGGTTGGGGCAATGGGAAATAATCGGGAAATTGTGGCAATGCGTGCGGCAGGCTTGTCTGTTTTCTGGGTGATTAAAGCGGTGATGAGTGCTGGTGTTATTTTAGTCGCTGTTGCTATATTGGTGGGTGAGTTTGTTGCGCCTGAGGCAGAGCGTGCAGCACAATTAATAAAAACAACGGCTCAAAATGATAAGGTTGTAATGCGATCTCGTTATGGACTTTGGTTAAGAGAAGATAATAAGTTTATTAATGTAAGGCAAATTAAGAATAAATCTGAGTTGTCAGATATATATATTTACGAACTTAATAAGCAAGGTGGCTTAGAGTTAGTGAGTCAGGTAAATAAAGCGACTTACTTGGGGGATGAATTGTGGCGTATGGAAGGTATTAAGCAAACGGAAGTTTCAGCCAATCAAATGTTTGCTAATAATATGGATCAAATGGAATGGAAAACATCGATTGATCCAGATTTGCTTAAGGTGGTGGTCGTTAAGTCGGAAAATATGGCTTTGTATGATCTGTTTATGTACGTCAATTTTCTTAAAGAGAATAATCAGAAGTCTCAGTCATTTGAGCTGGCTTTCTGGAGTCGCTTGATCAATCCCTTTGTTACCTTTGTAATGCTGATGGTGTCTATTCCTTTTGTTGTAGGAATTAAGCGTGGTGTGGGAACAGGTGGAAGAATGATGATAGGGATTATTGTTGGAATGACTTTTAATATCTTCGATAAAATAGCCGGTCATGTGGGCCTGGTTTATGGCTATAGTCCAATGCTAATGGCAATTTTGCCTAGTATGATTGTTTTTGCAGGGGCTACTTATGCGGTAAGTCGAGTGCGGTAAGTTTTGCTGATTATCCATTAGTTTTAGCTGCTTGAGTGTCCGGCAGCTTGATCTGCAAGACGCAGTGAATTATCCCTATATCCCCTATATGCCTTGGGTTCGGTATCCATGCTTAAAACTACTAAATACTCGCTGAGTGGTGTTATACGTCATCAGGTCGGTTTTTGATGCATATAAAAATGGCCCTGATCAAAAGATAGGGCCATTTTTATGATTGACTTTCTTCCTGTCTGTTTATTTTTTAGTAAATAGATAGTAGTTATATTTACAATGTAAAGTCATGTCTTTTCCATCAAGTTTAACGACTGCGCATGTTTCGTATTTTTCTCTTCCTGGCTGCATCTGTTTTTTAATCACACCGTCTTCAATGGAGTATTTTACTTTAACATCTTTAGATGCACCTAACCTTGGGTCTCTAGAGGTTGAAGTTAACACGCCATCAGTTCCGAAATTCCAGTCGTTTTGTACTTCTTTTGCTTTTTTGTGAAGAGCTGCTGTTTCTTTATAAAGTCTCCATTTGCCCAGAAGTCTTGAATTATCTTCGAGTTTAATAATGACATCCTTAGCCGATGCAGAAAAAGCAATGGAAGATATAGTAGCGAAAAGTAAAATTTTTATAGTTTTTTTCATTTTTAATACCTTGTTGTTGGGAGTGACAATAGGAGTGTTTTTGGATTATAGCATAATAGATTGGAAGATCTATTTTATGCATTAGGTTATACTTATAAACCTGAACCATTTATGAATGCATAAACAATAAGGTTTAGAACATAGAGAATTTTCTTAATTAAGACTACAATAAAAGTAATGGTAACTACTCAGTTCCAACTCCCTGAATAGTTGCAATTAAAGTGTTAATCATAAAAAATAATAATGAGAGGAACGGTGGGGCTATGAAATTTAAAACATTTTTTTTATTTGTATTATTAGTTGTTTTTTCTAATCAATCTTTTGCTTTAAGTACGGATAATTGGGAATATAAGACAATTACGGGGCATTTAAAACCAACTCCAGGGTGTAAAACTAAAGACAAGGCTATCAAACAGGCATCAAGTGGGCATCGCTTTAAAAAATATACCAAGCTTCTTTGTAATGAGCAGGCATATGGGTGGAATAAAAAGAATGTTCAGATGCCGTATGGATGGAGTTTGGAGAAGGTTGAAGATAAAGGTCAGTTAGTCTGTGAGGCTTGTGAAGGTGAGTATGAGGGCGAGGAAAAATATCGTTGTTTTATGGAAAATGTAGTTGTTAAGTGTAAAACAGTTGAAAAAGGCTGGTAAGTTTTTATATCTTTAATTTGAGTGGGGATAAATTAATCCCTGCTCGAGTTAAATTATACAGGTGTATACAGGTGTATATAAGCTTGTTTGCTTTAGTCGGAAGAGGCGTTCTCAACAAAAAATAAGGTTGTTTTTGATAAATGGTCATGCCAGGTGTAATTTTTTTTATCGATTAATTTCCATAAGAACCCGAGACCGATTAGTCCCCATGAAATTATAGCGAGCAAAAAGCGTTTTAAGGCATCTGTCCAAGTTAAAGGCTGATTGTCGAGCGTTTGAATTCTCACTTTCCATGTTTTCATTCCCAGTGTTTGTCCTCCGTGCGTCCAGAACCAGCCGTAAAAAAGAAAGCTAATCGTTAGTAGATAGAGAGGGAATAAGTATTCAGTATTGGTGAATGCTTCACCGTTATTGAAAGGAAGAGCAATAGCTGTTGCTAAAAATAGAACGGCAAGTAAAAGTAGCGCATCATAGATAATGATTGCCAGGTGACGAAAGAAACCAGGTGAGTCCATTATGTCTTTACCTGGTTTTCAGGGTTCGTATGGATCAATTGACTTTAAATAAAGCAAGTTTTTGCCCGAAGTACATACTTATGGCAATTAGTGCTGAGACCATCGCTAAAGAAAAAATAAACGGTGGTTTATGTAATAGTAATATAGCTAAGTCGACAACATAAATGCTGGTTAATAAAGGCTGGTCAATCAAGCAGTTAATGATCTTTTTGAACATAGGATTCCCCGAAACAATGTTGTTTGCGTACGTAATTTAAATAGTATGCTGGTTTTGTAAAAACTTAATTATCTAACAAATTCACTAGGTAATTTTACTATATTAAAATAGTTTGTGTAAAAAAAAAGCGGTTAGCTGGGATGGAATCAGGCTAAGTGATATGATACTAAGGTAGTTTTATTTTAGTGCCTCGATGGATGGCAGCTGAATATCTAATAGCCTGTTATGGCTGATTGCTGAATTAATATAATAATAAATAAAGGGAATGAAGATCATTTTAGAATTTTTTAAAAGAATATTCAGTGCGTCTGTTCAGGCTGGTTTGAAGCCTGTTCTTAGTGAAAACAAGGATGATGACCAAATTAGGGTTTATACACGTTCTGAACATACTATTTCACGAACACAAATTAGTGAGAATGCCTTAAAGGTTTTATATCGATTAAAAAAATCGGGATATGAAGCTTATTTAGTCGGTGGATGTGTTCGAGATTTATTGTTAGGGTTAGAGCCTAAGGACTTTGATGTGGCAACTGATGCCAGTCCAGAGCAAGTTCGCAAGGTCTTTCGTAACTGTCGCTTAATTGGTCGGCGATTTCGGCTGGCTCATGTGCATTTTGGTCGGGAAATAATCGAAGTTGCGACTTTTCGTAGTTCAGATGAGGGTGAAAAACTGGACAGAAAGGTAGGAGAGGACGGACGGTTGTTGCGTGATAATGTTTTTGGTAGTTTAGCCGATGATGTTTGGCGTAGAGATTTTACTGCCAATGCTTTGTATTACAATATTCGTGATTTTTCTATTGTTGATTATACCGGTGGCATGGATGACCATGCGGCAGGTGTTTTAAAATTAATCGGTGATCCGGCAACCCGTTATAGAGAAGATCCTGTAAGGATGATTCGTGCGGTGAGGTTTGCCGTTAAACTAGGGTTTAATTTAGATCCTGCGACTGAAAAACCTATCTTTGAGTTAGCACCTTTATTAAAAGGTATTCCTGCGGCTCGTTTATATGATGAAGCGTTAAAATTGTTTTTGTCGGGTAAAGCCGTACAAACATTTGAAATGCTTAGGCACTACGGCTTGTTTTCAGGTTTGTTTCCTCAATCTGATCAATGCCTAGAAAGCGAAGAAAACCATTTCCCACGTGTTTTTATTGCAAAGGCTTTAGACAATTCAGATAGACGGATTGCTGAGGGTAAAACTATTACGCCTTATTTTTTGTTATCTGCTTTCTTATGGGAGTCGGTACAAAGCTTGGCAGTCGAAAAAATGCAGCAAGGAGAGGAAGAGAGCTTTGCTTTCCAACATGCAGCAAGTGAGGTTTTATCAAAGCAGGTAAAAAGTATATCTATTCCAAAACGTGTGACTCAATCAATGCGAGAAGTTTGGCTGCTGCAATTACGATTCACTAAGCAAACAGGAGGAAGACCTTATCGCTTGTTGGCTCATCCTCGTTTTAGAGCGGCTTATGACTTCTTATTGTTACGTGCTGAAACTGGCGGTGCAGAGCAGGAATTAGCAGATTGGTGGACTCGATTTCAAGTTGCTGATGAGGCTGAACAAAAAAAAATGACCCGACCTCGATCCATGGGAAAAAATAAAAGAAAGGGTAGGTCGCGGACAAAAAATAATAACGATAAAAGTACAAATGATTGAAGCTTATATTGGGTTGGGAAGTAACCTAGATAATCCTGCAGAGCAAATTAGGCAGGCGCGTTCTGTTATTGCCAAACAACTGCATATCACGGAAGTTGCTTTTTCTAGTTTATATGCAAGTCTACCTATGGGGCCTCAGGATCAGCCGGATTATGTGAATGCGGTTATGCATATAAGTACGGATTTGGATGCACTTGATCTATTAAGCGTACTGCAGAAAATTGAACATGATTTTGGTCGCGTTAGAAAAGCTGAGCGCTGGGGTGCTAGAACTTTAGATCTTGACCTGTTGCTCTATGCAGATCAGCAAATTGCACACCCTGATTTAATTGTGCCTCATGTAGGGCTTGCTGAGCGAGAATTTGTTTTGTATCCATTACAAGAAATAGCACCAGATGATTTGGTTATTCCAGGGAAAGGTGAGCTTAAGCAGTTAGTTGCTCAGTGCCCTTTAAATGGTTTGGAGAAAATAGCTTAATGGTTTTATATGCTGCATCATCTACTCAGGCGGTTTCTATCCTTGATTTAGAAGCGATGAAACAGGCAGGTGAGAAAATAAGCTGTTTAACGGCTTATGATGCGAGTTTTAGTCAATTAATCGATCAGGCGGGAATTGATATTATCTTGGTGGGTGATTCCCTAGGGATGGTTATCCAAGGTAAAACAAGTACCGTTCCGGTATCTGTTGATGAAATGGTTTATCACACGCAAAGTGTGGTGAGAGCAAGGCAGCGGTCTTTTGTGATAGCAGATTTACCTTTTTTGAGCTATGCCACGGTTGAAATGGCGCTGGAAAATGCTGCTAAATTAATGCAGCTTGCGGGTGCGCAGATGGTCAAGTTAGAAGGGACGCATGTTGAGATAGTTAAACGCTTAGTTGATTTTGGCGTGCCTGTTTGTGGGCATTTGGGCTTGTTGCCCCAGTCTATTAATCAGTTGGGACGCTACAAGGTTCAAGGTAAAAGCACTAAAGATGCAGAGCAAATGTTTGAAAATGCCAGAAAGCTTGAGCAGGCTGGGGCAAGTTTACTGGTTTTAGAGTGTGTTCCGGCAGCTTTAGCAGCAAAAATAACCGCCGAATTAAGCATTCCTGTGATTGGTATAGGTGCTGGCGTAGCATGTGATGGGCAAGTGTTGGTTCTGTACGATATGTTAGGGATTAGTCTAGGTAAACGTCCCAAGTTTGTTAAAAATTTTATGATAACGGCGACTGATATAAAAGATGCCATTACTCAATTTCAGCTTGCGGTTAAACGGGCTGAATTTCCTGCTTTAGAACACAGTTATTAAATGCAAAAAGTTACATCAATTGAATCACTCAGAAAAATTATTAAGCAATGGCGACAACAAGGACAAAGTATTGCTTTTGTGCCAACTATGGGGAACTTGCATGCAGGGCATATTAAGTTAGTCACTGAAGCTGGAAAAAAAGCAGATAAAGTTGTTGTTAGTATTTTTGTTAATCCAAAGCAATTTGGCGAGGGGGAGGACTTTGAAAGTTACCCTCGAACAGAGTCGGAAGATGCCCAGAAATTACAAGTTGCTTGTACAGACGTGTTATTCCTGCCTGCGGTTGCTGAAATGTATCCAGCGAATGCGAGCACTGTAGTGTCTGTGGCAGATTTGTCGGTAAATCATTGTGGTGCAAGTCGCCCCGGGCATTTTGATGGCGTTGTCACTGTGGTGAGTAAATTATTTAATATGGTGCAGCCTGATTTTGCCTGTTTTGGTGAAAAGGACTTTCAGCAGTTAAGTGTTATTAAGCGAATGGTTAGCGATCTTAATATCCCCCTTGAGATTGTTGCTGTTGCCACTGAACGAGAGGATGATGGATTAGCCATGAGTTCACGTAATGGTTATTTGACAGCGCAACAACGATTGATTGCCCCTATGCTTTATCAATCCTTATGTCGGGCGCGCGCGAGTATGTTGCAAGGTGTGTTAAATATATCGGATATTGAACAGCAACAGAGGATGTTTTTAAAAGAAACGGGCTTTGATGTTGATTACTTTTCAATTTGTCGTAGTGATGATTTACAGCCGGCAAGCAATAATGATCGTAAGTTGGTGATACTTGCGGCAGCAAAATTAGGCAAACCTCGTTTAATCGATAATATTTGTTTTTCAAAGTAAATAGTGTCTTATTTAACCCAAATTGGCTTCAAAATTATGAGAGTATCTGCATTTTTCTTAATGCTATTGCTGAGCACATCCGTTTTTTCAGCATCAACGTCCAATCAAAAGAATATTATAAAATCAGTTGATGCCTTAAAAACCATTAATGAAGGCTTATTGATTTCAGATGATGAGGCTGGAATTAATGAATTGCTAGATAAGCGATTGGCTGTACTGGATGAGCTGATGAGGCAGCTGAGGAAAGCTAATGTATCGAGTTTGTCATCATTTGTCGATAATAAGGGGATGGTCTTTTTAGAGTCACGAATCAAAGTGAATACTGAAAGAGCTAATCATCTTGCTGCTCAGCGCGACTTGATCAAGCTAGAGGGGTATAAAGCGAATCAGGCCATTAAAAACTATCTTGAGTATTTGATTGAAGCATCTAAAAGCTATCAAAGTATAGAGGCTATTGTTAGCAAGTCTCAACAGTTATTTGATACAAGTATAAAGAAAGAATTTGAATTGAATTTACCTGAGGTTGAGATAGAAGGCGCTGTTTTTCTTGCCTTAAAAAAGAACTATCAGCTATTTTT
>DAOWHF010000190.1:0-6665 GCA_030641565.1 Methylomarinum sp. | reverse complement strand
GTTGATTTCACTGAGATCTTATCGCAGGGGCGTAAATCAACCTCTGGGACTATGATGTTTCTGCTCGATAATAACCCGGTGATGTTTTATCAGAAAAAGAATCAATGGAGAGAAAGCCCGGTTTATTTTTCTGAGCAAAGCAGTACAGATGACTTTTGTCATACATTTAGAGATGTTCTTTCATGGCAAACTGCTAACATTGAAGTGGATTCTGCGTGTATGATTGATTCGATAGATACTTTTCACCGTTTATCCATGAGTGTGCTAAATAACGAGATGAAACATATCGTCCTAGATCATCATCAGCGCGGGGAAAGCCTGATACGAGGGGTGAAAGTGAGTGTAGATGCCTCAAGTCAACAACAACGTCAGGCTTATTTGGGTGATGCGGTTTTTGTGCACTCAGATTCACAACTACATGATCAGGTTATCTTATGCAAAGGCTGTTATGTTGATGGTTTTGTTGATATTAATAATAGTATTGTGATGCCTGATGTCTATGTTGGGTCTTATTTGAATGTTAAAAATGCAGTGATTACAGGTAATGCTGTTATCAGGATTGATACAGGAAGTGTGTTGCCAATTATGGATAAAAATATGATTTCTAATATGGCATATTTTTCAGGCTAAAAGCCCATTTTTCTAACTGGGGTAGGTGTTGCTTGGCTAAAAATAAAGAACTGAGTTTGTGGCCATTATGGGTGCAAATTATGGCTGCATTAATTGTCTCAATGTTAGTGGTTGCCGTTTGTGCCAGTGTTTTGCAATATCATACAGAAACCCAATCACTACAATCACTATTAGAACGTCAAAATAAAAAGAATTTTCAATTGTTATCTGCGGCAATTATTGAGCCGATTGTTTCTGAAGACTTGCCGGTTTTACAAGAATTTGTCGATTTATTAGCTCAGCAGGATCATGATCTGTTTAGCATTAATATTTATAATGCTGATGGCAATGAGTTACTTAATTGGAAACGCTCATCTCAGTTACCTGAGAAACCCTTAATGACCTTTAACAATGACATTGTGCTAGCAGGTCAGGTATTTGGGGCCCTCACCGTCTCTTGGTCTGTTGATCATTTTTATGCATTGATAGAACAAAAAATAATTAATACTCAGTTTTTTTTAGCGAGTGCATTATTGTCTTTAACTTTGATTGTGATGGTGTTAGTGGTCAAGTTAGTGGTTATTCCGATAAGGAAAATAAACAGAAAAGTATCTTTTTATTTAAGTAGCGATAGAGCCTTTAATGATAAAAATAAATTTACAGCCAGAGAGTTATCAGAGTTAGATCTTTCGGTTGCTATTTTGGGACAAGTTTTTAGAAAGCAACTGACAGTCGAAAATGAATTACGCAGAACTAAACAGGAAATTGAAACATTAAGTAAACGTAATGAACTTATTTTAAGTTCGGCGGGTGAAGGTGTGTTTGTTATTGATACTCAGGGTAAGGTTATTTTTGTCAATCCTGCCGCTACAGAAATGACAGGCTGGACGTCTGAAAATTTGGTTGGACAGGGGTTGTGTTGCTTACTACAACCCACAAAATCTCAGGAGCTTGAATGTGTTAATACTTGTCATGATTGTGCTGTTTTGAAAAGCCTGCCTAATAGAGTTGAGAGCTGTCAAATTTATGTTGGTTTTATGAAAGGTGAAGCGCATCATGTGAACAATGAGCTGTTTTGGCATAAAAATGGGCATTCTTTTGCTGTGGATTATGTGAGTACGCCGATCGTTGAAAATGAACATTTATCGGGCACGGTCATTGTTTTTAAAGACATTAGTGAAAGATTGAAGGCAGAGCAGCAAGTTAATGATAGTGAGGCATTAAAGCAAGCGATGTTGGCATCCAGTCTTGATGCGATTATTACGGTCGATCAGGCAGGTTGTATCTGTGAGTTTAACGGCGTGGCTGAGAATATATTTTTGCAAAAAAGGGAGGCAGTATTAGGGCGAAAAATGGTGGATATTATTGTGCCATCACAATTTCGTGCAGCGCACAATAAAGGCTTTGCCAATTATTCATCATCAGCACTAAGTAAAATGGTTAGACAGCGTATCGAAGTGTCAGCAGTACGGGCAACAGGTGAAGAGTTTCCTATAGAACTGGTTATCACGCCGATTACCTTACATGAAAAGCTCTTTTTTACCGCATTTATAAGAGATATTACCGAACAGCAACGCATCAAAGACACGATTGAGTTTGCAAGGATAGAAGCGGAAAAATCTAATCTCGCTAAATCACAATTTTTAGCGGCCATGAGCCATGAAATAAGAACACCGTTAAATGCGATGATCGGTATCAATGATTTATTAAAATCCACAACATTAAATTCGGAGCAATTAGGCTATGTACAAATTGCTGAAAAGTCTGGCTTTGCTTTAAGAGAAATTATCAGTGATATTTTAGATTTTTCTAAGATTGAGGCAGGTAAATTAGAACTAGAGTTTCAACAGACAGACCTTGTTGCTTTGATTGATTCTGTTGTCGCTATCATGGCGCCTAAAGCTTTAGAGCAGGGCTTGGAATTGCTCACGGTGGTTGAGTATCCCATTCCAAAAATGGTTTTGATTGACCCGGTAAGAATTAAGCAGGTGTTATTAAATTTAGTGTCTAATGCAATTAAGTTTACTGAGCAGGGGTGGGTAGAGATCGCTTTAAAAAGGCAACTCAATGAACAAGGGGAATCATTGCTATTTACTGTGACAGACACAGGAATTGGTATTTCCGAGGATGTTCAATCGATTTTGTTTAATGAATTTACTCAAGCAGACTTAACCATTACGCGTAAATATGGCGGCACAGGATTAGGCTTAGCTATAGCCAGTCGATTAGTTGATATGAGTGGTGGAAAAATGTGGGTTAATAGTAAACAGGGCGAAGGCAGTTGCTTTGGGTTCTGTTTGCGCCCAGAGTACCAAGCATTGACTCAACCCGAGCTTGTTGATTTGAGTTGCTGGGTTTTTGATAGAGATACCAAGGGTGAAAAATCCGCAGAAGCATTGAATAAACAATTAGAACCGCTGGCTAAACATGTTCAGTTGGTTGCATCTTGGCAAGACATCTTATTAACTGGATCGCCGAGCTTGATTTTCTTAGATGAAACGCAATTAGCTTATTTCAGCCATGTTGAAGTTAAACAGTTTGTAGCTGATAAACCCAGTCACTGTCTTATGGTGTTAGTCACGGGTAATATGCAAAAGCAACTGAGTGATGACTGGCTGGATGTTTTTGATCAGCGCATACTGAAACCCATTTTAGTTAAAGAATTAGAGTCATTTTTATTATCCTGTATGGTTTTTTTTAATGGTGGGTATAAAGAAGTTTTTTTTGCAGAACCAATTAATGAAATTGCTGCATTCTCGGGGATTGATTTAAGGATCTTGTTAGTTGATGACAGTGTTGTTAATCAGTTAGTGGTCAAATCAATGTTAAAGAAAGCGGGAGCTCATGTTGATATTGTCAGTGATGGGTTTATTGCGACGGAACAAGTTAAAAAACAGCAATATGATTTGATACTGATGGATTTATCTATGCCTGTGATGGGTGGGGTAGAGGCGGCTCAGTTGATTCGTAGTCGAGAGGGATTGAATCAAAATACACCGATAGTTGCATTAACCGCGAATGCTTTTAAAGATAATAGAGAGCAATGTTACCAAGTGGGTATGGCGGGTTTTTTGGCTAAGCCTATTACTATGAGTATGTTGTATGGAGAAATAAAAAAGCATTTGGGGAGACAATCTCTAGCGATTAAGGAAAAAAAGGCTGAGTCTGATATAGAGTTAAAAACAATTGATGAGCAAGTGATTGATATTGCCGTATTAGAACAATTAAAAGGAGAAACCTCAGCGCTTGTTTTTCCTCAATTGATTAAGGTTTTCCTTACACAAGGGGAGCAAAGAGTCGCTACCATTGAAAAAGCAATGAATGATCACGACTTTGAAAAATTGGAGAGTGAAATTCATGCTTTAAAGAGTGAATCAGCAACATTTGGAACAATGAAATTAGCTGAAACTACTAAGCAGATTAATTTGCTTTGTAAGCAAGGCTTGAAAATACAAGCATTTGATGAGGCCAGAGTGATTAAAGATCAGTGGGAAAATGTAGCGACACAATTAGCAAAATATTTCTAACAGAATAGTCATTTCAGTATAGAATTTGCTTATATCTTAACATACCTTGTCAAAATAGATTATGACCACACGTGTCCAACCAACGGTATTGCTCATTGAAGATAGTGTATCTTTAAGTTTGGTGTATCAGGATTACCTGCGCCATGAAAAGATTCAACTTCACCATGTAGAGCAAGGTGCCGAGGCATTGGCGTATATTGATGAAAATATACCAGAAGTTGTGTTATTGGACTTAAAACTACCTGATATGGATGGCATGGATATTTTAAAGCATATCCATGAGCAAAAATTACCTTGTACGGTGGTCATCATTACAGCGCATGGCAGTGTTGATATTGCTGTCGATGCCATGCGTTATGGTGCATTTGATTTTCTTGAAAAGCCATTTACAGGTAAGCGATTATTGGTGACCTTGCGAAATGCTTTGAATAGTCGATCCTTACATGATGAAGTCGAGCAATATCGACAAGATCTGCGTAAAGAATACCATGGGTTTGTGGGGGCATCGTTAGTGATGCAATCAGTCTATCGTATTATAGATAGTGCCGCACCCAGTAAAGCGACTGTTTTTATTACCGGAGAAAGTGGCACGGGTAAAGAAGTCTGTGCTGAGGCAATTCACAATCAAAGCCCTAGACAATCAAAACCTTTTATAGCCATTAATTGTGCGGCCATTCCACATGATTTAATGGAAAGCGAAATATTTGGTCATGTTAAAGGCGCGTTCACAGGCGCTGCCAGTGAGCGTAAAGGCGCTGCTATTCAGGCTGATGGCGGTACATTCTTTCTTGATGAAATCTGTGAAATGGATATGGATTTACAATCTAAATTGTTGCGCTTTATTCAAACTGGACAGTTTCAGAAAGTTGGCGGATCAAAAGTAGAAGAAGTGGATGTGCGGTTTATCTGTGCAACCAACCGTAACCCTCTGGACGAAGTGAAAGCAGGGCGATTTAGAGAAGATTTGTTTTATCGCTTACATGTTATTCCGATTCAATTGCCAGCATTAAGAGAGCGAGATAACGACATTTTGTTGATAGCAGATAAGTTTTTAACCGCGTACTCAGCTGAGGAGCATAAAAACTTTATAGGTATGACACCAGAATGTGAGGCTATTTTTATGAGTTATTCATGGCCTGGGAATATTCGTGAATTGCAGAATGTGATTCGTAATATTGTGGTATTAAATAATGAACCTTTAATTCAGAAGAATATATTGCCTCCGCCACTTAATTCATTGGGTGCTATTGGGGATTCAAACGTTGTTATCTCAAATCAGCAACTATCTCAACATGAGGTAACAGAAGGAGAGGTTATTCCCCTTTGGCAAGTTGAAAAACAAACCATACAAAGAGCCATTAGTTACTGTGATGGCAACATTCCGCAAGCGGCTGCATTACTTGAAGTGAGTCCATCGACCATTTATCGAAAGAAACAAGCTTGGTAAGGAAAATAAAACATCATTAATCTTGTTTATTTTGATACAGATGTATCCCTTAGGTCTTATTCTAAGGTTTAGCTATCCACGGCTACCATTAATATAAGCGGCGGTTAATTCATGGGCTGGTGATTCAAAAATCTGTTTGCACTGTCCGAACTCAATTAAGCATCCGGCGCGTTCGCTGACCCAGAAGAAACCTGCGTAATTAGCGATACGCTTAGCTTGAGCTAGATTATGGATGACGATGACAACCGTATAGTGTCCCCATAGGCGTTTAATCAGATCTTCGACTACCGCAGAAGAAATAGGATCCAGTGCGCTGCAAGGTTCATCCATTAATAATACTTTGGGTTTTAAAGCCAATGCTCTGTCTGGCAATACATAGCCGCTGTTGTTACCCACCAGATAAAGCTTGAGCCGGAGAGTCTAGGCGGTCTTTGACTTCCTCCCATAAACCCACATCTTGTAGCACTTGCTGCATAATATCGTTTAATTCACTTTGTTTGCTGATGCTATGTTCACGCAATGGCAATTCAATATTACGTCGGATTAATACCAGTTTTTCGATAATAATATCAGGCTGGTTGGAGTCAGTCTTAAAATAGCCCCAAACAGCAATTACTGTGATTAGGGTGATGGTAAATATGCCTGGTTTTTTCATTAGTAGTGGTGAGTAATTGTCTTTATTGTTCTTAAAAGCCCTCCCTTGCTGGGCGATTGCACGGACAGATATTTACTCCTGCAATATCTGCATTCACTACATCCATGTAAATTGTGCAGGAGGTAAAGCAACGCATGGAACACTTGTCATGAGGGTTGGGTGAGTAAATGTTAAAATAAATGCTTTTCAATGGGGTGAAGATCCAATAGAGGAGGATTTCTTGTCCCAGACAAGTCGAAGTTGCTTTATGTGTTAATCCTTAGCAATAGTTGGTCGATAACGATGTGTTTACCTTACAAAAAAAGTATATGGCATGAAATTAGTTTATTACGGTTTGATAATAAGTTTAATTTTGGTTTTAAAACGATCTTGTATCACTTGAAAAAAAAATTAACGTCCCCAGATTTAATTCAATCGAATTTGAAAT
>DAOWHF010000033.1:0-15260 GCA_030641565.1 Methylomarinum sp. | reverse complement strand
TATTTAAAGTAAATAATAGTGATAAGATTGTTTCTGGCATTGTTCATTCACTAGAGGACGAATATATTGATATGGAGGTGAGTAGTGCTGGCATGTATCAATTAGAAAGTGATAAAGAAGTATTTATTGGTACAGTTGGTATTATTAGAGATATTACAGACAGGAAAATTGCTGAACATAATTTACAAAAGGCAAAACAAAAAGCGGTACAGGCAAATAATGCAAAATCAACATTTTTATCTAAAATGAGCCATGAGTTACGTACGCCTTTAAATGCTATTTTAGGTTTTTCCAAATTAATGATGACCGATGTAAAAGAACCATTGACGGATGATCAAAGTGAATCGGCAGAACAAATTAATCAGGCTGGACAGCATTTGTTGGGGCTAATTAATGAAATATTAGATTTGTCTTCTATAGAAGCGGGTAAGTTAAGTTTAGAAATAGAACACTACTCTTCTAATGATTTCTTGACTGGATGTGCCGGTATGGTCGAAGTTATTGCAGCAGAGCATAATATTGATTTTACTTATCAAGACGAATTAAACGATGACTCAATACTTGTTGCAGTCGATTTAAAACGGATAAGACAAGTTGTATTTAATTTGTTATCGAATGCTATCAAGTACAACAAAGAAAACGGAAGTGTTACTCTTACAAACTCATGTATTAATAACGAACAATTATTAATATCAATTGCAGATACTGGCGTGGGAATGACGGCTGAATTTGAAAAGGATGTATTTCAACCTTTTTCCAGAGCAAATCATACACACAAAATTGAAGGGACCGGCATAGGGCTTGCTATTACTAAACAATTGGTTGAGTCGATGAATGGACGAATTCATGTGAAAACAGAGCTTGGTAAAGGCTCTGTTTTTACTGTTTATTTACCTGTTGTTTCTGATGCTTCAGATCATTAATAACTGAAATTATTACGATGGCAGCAGCAACCTTAAGTTCTTTTTCTCATCCTTTTCAGAGAACGGTTAAATATCTACAGTTGCAAGCACAGGGCGTTTTATGTGCGATAGAGCTTAAGCGGGTTGAAAGAATTGTATCGTTAATGGCACTAAACCCAGTGCCCTCTGCACCTGATTATTTAGTCGGTGTTTTTGATTATCATGGATTTATTGTTCCTGTCATCGATTTATCGTTGCGCATAGGGCAAACAAGCGCTGTCACTTACGATATCAATAGTAGTGTAGTTTTATGTGAAACCATGAGTCAAGATACTCTCGTCGGCTTAATTGTTACTGACGTAGGTGATGTTATTGAGTTAAAAAATAGTGAGCTACAATTGTTATCTGAGTTTTCGGATAAACAATCGCCTTTGTATGCTTGTTATAAACAAGCTTCTCCGATTTGTTTTTTATTAGACTCAGATATATTACTCGATAGCAGTCTATCTGATGTTGAAGCAATGCTACCTAAAGAAATCAGACAAATAATTGAAAAATAATCCATAAACCTCTATATGCTTTTAGATGACCATGTTGTTTTATCTTCCCTAACAGAAAGACATTTTCTTGATTTTTTTAGTAAAGAATACGGACTCAATATTCATGATCATCAACTGGATAATTTAAGGGAGGCGATTAAAGTAACCTGTATTAATCATGATTATTTAGAACCTGAAATTTTATTGCAAAAAATCATTAGCGAGCCATTTTGCCAAGAGCGTTTGTTTCTGATTGAAAAAATAACTATAGATGAGAGTTATTTCTTTAGAGATGAATTTCAAATAGACTTTTTACGCAATGAGTTTTTACCCAAACTGATTGAACAAAAAAGATGTTTAGGTGATAAACAAATACGTATCTGGAGTGCAGGCTGTTCTACTGGGCAAGAAATTTACTCCCTGACTATTTTATTACATCAGCTGTTACCCGATTATGACAGCTGGAATCTGCATTTAATTGGAACGGATATAAATTATCAATCGTTAAACCAGGCGAAAGAGGCTGAGTACAATGCTTGGGGAATACGAACTAATACTGACTTTATCAACAATAGCGGGTATTTTAGCTGCCTAGCTGAAGATCGTTATGTGGTGAATGATTTTATTAAAGATAAAGTTAAATTTTCCTATCTAAACTTAGCCGAAGAAACGTTTCCTTCCATCATGCAAGGCATTTGTGCATTAGACTTAATTCTTTGTCGGAATGTATTTATCTATTTTGATTCAGTTACCATAAAAAAAACCTGTCATAAATTCTTTGATTCGCTAAATGTTGATGGTATTTTGATGCTTTCTGTTACAGACCCATTAAATTTATCATGTGATTTATTCACAACAGAACAGAGTGGTGATGTTTTTTATTTTAAGAAAAAAACAGTAGCCTTATCGTATGATGATCCTATCGTTGTGGAAAACAAAAATAACAACAAATTGTTAGCAGCTGATAAGGTTGTTCCTCAGGCTGATTTAAGCAATATTAAACAATCCATAATAAATGCAATGGCAATAGCTGATTGGCAATCTGCACTTATCCAGGCAGAAAAGGCTCTATTGGTTTATGAAGGTGAAGCCGAATTGTATCAATTTAAAGCTAAATGTTTGACTAATCTGGGTAAAATGGCGGAAGCGAGGGTGGCATGTGAACAAAGTATTCACTATGACTCGGTTGAGGCTCACAGTTACCTTTTATATGGTTTGATTTTAATGCAACTTGGAATGCTCGTTGATGCAGAAAAAGCTTTTAGGCAAACGATTTTTTTAAACTATGCTTTTATGGAAGCGCATTATCAATTGGGACAAGTACTGTTATATAAAGGACAAAAGAAAGACGCAATCAAATCAATTCAAAATGCATTAGCTATTGCCGCTCAAGAAAAACCAGAACGCCCCATTCATAATGTAATTTCTTTGACCTATTCCAGTTTTTCTGAAGTGATGAGAAATGAGCTAGAGTTGATTGAAAAAGGGGGGGTATCGCATGGGTGAGCAAGCAATCTCGGCAAAAGAATTAATGCCGAACTCAACGCAAACGACTCAAATACTTAAAAGCCGAGCAGAAAAATTAGCACAGCCTTATATAGTTGAAAATGAGACAGAAAAAGAACTGTTTTTTCTGCAATTTAAGCTTAATGATGATGCTTTATATGGTGTCCCTCAAACTATGCTAGATGAAGTCATTGATACAGAGCACTTGACTCGCTTGAATTGGTTGCCACCTTTTATTGCTGGTGTTATCAATTGGAAAGGTAAGGTTTTATCTGTTCTAGATACTAATTACCTCTGTTCTGAAATGAATATGGAACGAGTAGCAGAAAAATATACAATTGTTGTGGTTACAAATGGCGAGAAGAAAGTTGGCCTAATGGTTAATGAAATTGATGAGTTTTTTTGCTATAAAAAAGCAGATTTAAAAACCAGCTTACAAAGCCCTATAAAATTTAATAAGGATTATTTCTTAGGTTTATTGAATGATTCGGTGGTTATATTGAATATAGATATGGTACTTACTGATTTAGCACTTGAAATAAAATAGCAAATATTTTGGCAAAATTATGATTAATGAAATGAATTCTTTATTGACAGTTATGAAGCTTACGACCGAAGAGAGGCTGGAGCGCTTAAGATATGTCAATTTAACCGAAAAAGACTGCCGAATCCTGAAAGCATTTGAACCTGTTATTAAAAAACATGCAGATGAAATTGTTGATGCCTTTTATGACAACATCAGTTTGTACCCAGATTTATTAAAAGTTATAGACAGTGCAGGGTCTAATGTTGAACGATTAAAACAAACTCAAAAACGCTATTTAATTGAGTTTTTTTGTGGGGAGTATGGGGATGCATATTTTGAAAATCAATTAAGAATTGGTGCTATCCATAAAAAAATAGGTCTTACGCCTCGTTGGTATCTTGGTGGCTATAGTGTTTATTTGCAATTGATCAATCCTTTGGTGTTAAAAAAGTATTGGTACAGTTCGCGTAAAGCACTGAAATTGTTGGCGGCTGTGAATAAAATCATCTTTATTGATTCGCAGCTTGCTATTGATACTTATGTCTATGCATTAGTTGATGATGTTAAGAATGTCAGTACCTCAAAGCATGAAATAGAAGATAAGGTTGCCTTATATAAAACATTTATTGGTAAAGTGAGTGAGGGTGACTTAAGTCAACAAATTGAAATTACTGGGAGTGATGATTTAGCATCTTTAGGTGAACAAATTAATAATATGGTGAGTAAGCTTGCTCATATAACAGGTGAGGTTTCTGCTGTTGGTAATACTGTGACTGAAACTATTTATAAATTAAATAGCTCAGTCGCCACACAATCAAGTGGTGCAAGCCAACAAGCATCCGCGGTGAATGAAACAACCACAACGCTTGAAGAAATAAGGGCAACATCACAGCAGACACAATCGAAAGCACAGACATTAGGAACGGTTGCTGAAAGCATTCGAGTTGAAGGTGAAAATGGTATAGAAGCCGTTTTTCAAGTCATTGAGTTCATGCAAGAGATAAGAGAGCGTGTCAACAGTATTTCACAAACTATTTTGACCTTAAGTGAAAAAACCCAACAAATTGGTAATATCAATAATGTGATTGCTAATTTAACCCATCAATCAAAAATGTTAGCACTTAATGCTTCAATAGAAGCGGCTAAAGCAGGTGATGCAGGTAAGGGGTTTGCGGTTGTTGCTACCGAAGTTAAAGATTTAGCTGAGCAATCTCAACAATCAACGGAGCAAGTCCATAATATTTTGCGTGACATTCAATTGGCAACAGATCGTGCGGTTATGGCGACTGAGCAAGGTGCTAAAGGTGTTGATCAAGGTGAAGTGTTAGTGAAAAATACCGGCGAAATCATGCAGAAATTGAATGATGTCATTCATGAGGCGGTGATAGCAAGTCAGCAAATTGTCGCGGCGGTGCGACAGGAAGGTGCTGGCATTTCTCAAGTTTCAGTGGCTATGAGTCAAATTAACAAAGTGACTTCACAATTTGTGTCAGCAGCAGAACAAACCAATGCAGTGTCTAATGATTTAACCCAGATATCTGACAAGTTGCAAAAAACATTAAGTGTATACAAAAGTAGTCTTTAATGATGTATATATGGGGTCTAAATGGCACTTGATGATGCGTTAATGAAACAACTGATGGTTGTTTTTGAAGTTGAACTTGCTGAGCAGATTCAACTGATGACGACCGAAATCCTTGCGCTTGAAAAAGCCAGTAACGATGATGCTAAAAAGCACCTGGATGATATCTTGCGTGCTGCCCATACTATAAAAGGTGCGGCAAAAGGCGTTGAACAAAATGATATTGTAGAGGTAATACATCGATTTGAGTCTATCGTTAGTGCATTAGCTAAAGGTGTTATTCAACACTCTAGTGCAGTGCTTGATTTGTTACTGGAAGCCTTGGATCGTATTCAGGATATTTTTGATTCTCAGCTGAATAATCAAAAATATTTATTTGATTTTAATCAATTGTTAATTAATCTGGATACTTGCTTTAATAATATTAAAGCTGAAGCTATAAAACTTGATGTTGAATCTATTGAGAAGATAGACAGTCAACCGAATACTGATTTAATTCCCCCACCTAACGTTAGAAATTCAAGAGAGCATCGAGTAAGCTCTGATCGAGATACTTATTCAGTTACAGTGCAAGACGTAACGGATTTGTCAGTTATTGTTGAAGACTTGCAGACAACAAAGCTGCAATTTAAGCAGATGTTAAATGATTATCGACAATTAGCCATTACTCTAACTAACTTATCGAGTAGCTTTAACGAGCTTTCGGTTTATCAAACACCGGCAGAAAATAACAAAGTGCATGACTTGGTTGTAGAGCTATCACACTTCTCCAATCGGGTCACAAATTCATACAACAAGGGACGTGCATTAGGTTCGCAGTTTAATCAACTTGCTCATATTCTGGATGGTTCTGTTAATACTTTACGATTAGTGCCTTTTGCCGCTTTAATTGCGCCGTTACATCGTATCGTTAGGGACTTGTCTCAACAGCAAAATAAGCAGATTAATTTTATTGTTGAAGGCAGTGAAATTAAAATTGACCGTCATTTATATAAAAACATCCATGTTCCACTTGTGCATTTGATTAATAATGCGATTGACCATGGCATTGAATCAATTGATGTCAGGCGTGAGAAGGGTAAAAATATAGCTGCTGTTTTAAAGTTAAGCATTATAAAAAGAGCAAATGAATTGCTCATTGATGTAAGTGATGATGGGCAGGGTATTGATCTTGAGGCTATAAAACAAAAAGCCATAAAGCAGGGCTTAATAACTCGAGATGAGGCAAATGATTTAGATGAAAAACAAATTTCGGATTTCATCTTCAAGCCAGGATTTTCTTCAAAAAATATTGTTACTACACTCTCTGGACGAGGTGTAGGGTTAGATATAGTTAGAAATAATTTACGCAAGATTAAAGGTTTTGTCGAGGTAAGTTCTACTCTTAATGAAGGTACTAAATTTACTTTAAAGTTGCCTGCTACATTGAGTAGTGAACAGGGCTTGCTAATTTCGGTGGCTGCTCAAACATTTGCCATTCCTGCTTATGGCATAGACTGGATTAGAGATAGTCATATTAAAGAGCTTGGCAATCTTAATGGTAAGTTACTTTTACTGGATAAGCATGAAGAGCCAGTGTCTGTTTTTTATCTGGCAGACTTGTTAGGTATATCAAGTAAAAACAATGCTCGCTCGGATACATTGCCAACGATATATATATCTGATGGCAAGCAGAATATTGTTTTAATTGTTGATGAAATTATGGGTGATCAGGAATTAATTATTAAAGCCTTTTCATACCCATTAATAAAAGTGCCTTTTTCGCTGGGAATGACAACACTGGCGAGTGGTAATTTGATCCCTATATTGAGTGTTGATGAACTTATTGAGAAAGCAAATTCTTTAAAAACTTCGACACATCTATCTCTGGCAAATACAACAGATGAACAGCAGAAAAAAGTACTTATTGTTGATGATTCGGTAACAACAAGAACATTAGCAAGCAATATTTTACTCAAGCAGGGTTTTCAAGTCACGGCATTGGTTAATGGCTTGCAAGCGTGGGAAGAATTAACCCAGAATAATAATTATGATCTTATTATTACCGATATAGAAATGCCATTAATCAATGGCTTTGAATTGGTAGAAAAAGTAAAGGGTAATGAAAAAATGTGCACTATACCAACGATTATCGTTACCTCACTCAATAGCGAACAAGATAAAAAGCGAGGTGTGCAAGTTGGAGCAGATGCCTATATCAGTAAAGATCAATTAAATTCAGATACTTTACTAACCATTATCAAACAATTAATTTAGAGAGCATTATGATCAGAGTATTAATTGTTGAAGATTCAGCTGTGATTGGGGTTTTATTAACGGCCATTATAGAAAATGAAGAAGATTTTGAAGTTATCGGTGTTGCAAAAACAGGGCTGGAAGCTATCGAAATGACTGAGGCACTCAATCCAGACCTGATTACAATGGATATTAGAATGCCTGTTATGGACGGTATAACTTCTATTCGTACTATTATGTCTACTAATCCAAAGCCTATTGTCGTCATTAGCTCAAATATAGATGATGAGTTACAAATTGGTTTTAGAGCAATTGATGAAGGTGCATTAGCAGTATTAGAAAAACCATGTAGTATCTATGATCCTAAATTTTCTTCAATACAAAGAGATATAGTGGATACTATTCGGTGTATGGCTGAAGTTAAATTGGTTAAAAGACGATTGAAGAGAAGGACTTCGGGGGGAGTAGCTAAAAAATCTACAGTGAATTATAAGCTAGTGACTATTGGTAGTTCGACAGGCGGGCCGCAAGCATTAAAACAGATATTGGCTTCACTACCTGGTAATTACCCATCCCCTATTGTGATAACACAGCATATTTCTAAGGGCTTTATAGAAGGGCTAGCTGAATGGTTAAATGAAACCTGTGAATTACAGATTAAAGTGGCGAAAAATGGTGAGCAGCTACAGGCTGGGACTGTTTATTTTGCACCAGATAATTATCATTGCCAAATACAAAGCGATGGGGCTAAACTGCATATTGAATTATGCAATGATAGAGAAGTAAATGGCTTTATGCCTTCAGTATCACGGCTTTTTGATTCGGTGGCCACATCTTGCTCGGGACGAGCGGTAGGTATTATTCTTAGTGGAATGGGGACTGATGGTGCTGATGGATTATTAGCGATGTATAAAAATAATTGTTATACAATTGCTCAGGATGAACATAGCAGTATAGTCTTTGGCATGCCAAGTGCGGCGATAAAATTAAATGCAGTCAATAAAGTCATGCCAGTAGAAGAAATCTGTAATTATTTACTTGCTTAATAGTTGTAATTAGGCCTGGTGATAAAAAGTACCATGCAAATAAACTTTGTAACCCAATAGTCAAAATAGGACTAAATCTGATGACGATGCCGATTCTTTATATTGAAGATAGCCCAGCAAATACGCTATTAATGCGTAAGATTATACGTCGTATGCCTCAATATGAGTTATATGATGTGCCTAATGCAGAAGAGGGCTTGGATATGCTGAAAACACTCAAGCCTAAAGTCATTCTTATGGATATTGGTTTGCCTGGAATGAATGGGTTTCAAGCATTAAAGGAAATTAGACAACAGTTTGATTTAGAGAAAAAGATCCCTGTCATTGCTGTATCAGCAGATGCAATGCCTGATCATGTAAAAAAAGGTTTTGAGGCAGATTTTTTTGACTACATTATTAAACCAATTGATTTTAGTCAGTTGATTACAGCCATAGAGTTAGCTGTTGGAAGCTTTTAAATAGATGTATTTTTATAATACTTCAGATAATAAATAATCAATCATCTGTTGAGACTGATGCTGGTAACTAGCGCCAAATAAATTAAGATGATTTAGAATGTGATATAGATTATAGAGAGTTTTTCTAGAGCTATAACCAGAATCTAAGGGATAAGACTGATGATAAGCGGCATAAAAATTGGAGCTAAAACCACCAAATAATTCAGTCATAGCTATATCGGCTTCTCTGTCGCCATAATAACAAGCAGGGTCATAAATGACAGGTTCACCTTGTTTGGTCACAGCTGCATTTCCTGACCATAAATCACCATGTAATAATGATGGCTGAGGTTGGTAGTCACTAAAAAAGTGATGCAGTAATTCACATAATTTCTCACCAGAATGGATTAAGTTCCCTTTATAGCCATTTTTCTCAGCTAAGGATAGTTGAAAGCCTAAACGGTTAATGCGCCAGAATGAAACCCAGTTATCAGAACAATCATTGCATTGTGTTGTTGAACCAATGGTATTGTCTTGATGCCAGCCAAAAAATGCTTGTTTGATTTGGTGTAATGCTGCAAGTTGTTGGGCTAGTCGTTGTTCTGATGGTTTAGTTGCAGAAGCGAGTGTCAGCATTTCTAAAGCTAAAAAAGCATGTTCACCTGAAACACCATAAACAATAGGCTGGGGTACTTTAACTGTTTTTTCTTTAGCAAGTTCTTTAAGTCCTGAAGATTCAGCGGCAAACATATCAACTAAGGCTGCTTTATTGGTCTTGATAAAATAGCTAATGTTTTGCCCATGCAATTGATAAGCAGAATTGATACAGCCACCAGAAACAGGACTGATTTTATTTATTGAAAAGGATTGTTTGGTAGCCTTTTCAATTGATTTGCAGATTTGTTGCCAGTCAGTTGTTTCAATCATAAACTAAAACCCAGGATTAGTCGTGTTGTAGGAGTGTCCGCATTCGGTGTCAGTTCTTTTCTATAAGCACTGATTGCCCTCAGTATTACCTACACTAGGACGGATGCTCCAACATAAAGAATTAGACTAATTGCGCTGGCAATTCGAATTGAACTTGATTTCTGCCGTTGTCTTTTGCACGGTACATCGCATTATCTGCTCTTTTGATCAATGAATCCTTGCTGTCATTGCCTCTTAAGCTGCTAATGCCTAAGCTGGCAGTTAACTTTAAAATCTCCATGTTATAAGCAAGTCTGTGATTTTCTATTTGTTGACGGATTCTTTCAGCAATAACCTTCGCTCCATTAAGGTTAGTATCACTTAGTAGAATAACAAATTCCTCACCGCCATAACGAAACACAATGTCACTGTCTCTAAGGGCTTCTTTAATACAGTTAGCTGCTGTTGATAAAGCAATGTCACCGCATTCGTGCCCATAAGTATCATTGATATTTTTGAAATGATCAATATCAAAAAAGATGATTGATAATGGGCGAGAGTTTCTGTTTGCTAGTTGTATTTCGCGAGACAGAGAGTTATCAAAGGCCGTTCTGTTATTGGTTTGTGTTAGCGGATCTGTATAAGCCATCTTTAAGGCTTGCTTGTATAAAGTCGCATTTTTTAATGGATAAATCAAACTACAGAGTAGTGTTTCTAAAAGTTTTATTTCATCGTCATTAAATTTTTGGTGGCGCATGATTGTTAAGCTGCCAAGTGACAATTTTTCAACTTTTAGCGCATAAGTGCAAGAGTGCTGGGTGACTATACCTTGGCTTATTTGTAAATCAAACGCTTCATTATTATAAATAAAGCTATTATGTGGAACCAAGTTACTTACTTTGTTACTGAAAATCTTAATTAACTCATCAAATTCCAGTGTAGTTTGTAGAGCACTGCTAATGTCGTAGTGGTGTAAGTTAGTTGCTTTTGTTGCCTCAAAAGTATTGTTGCTTACTACTGCTAAATTGCCTGGTTTTTTTTTCATGACTCAACCTTAAAGTGTCTTGGATTTTATCTTACTCAGGATTTAGCTAAACGCATGCCATTAAATTTTATTTGTAGTTATATCAGTGTGTTGCAGTGTTAATTTGAGGTTTTAGTCAAAATATTGTCGTTGTGCTCGGCAATTTATTTCCCCTAGCGTCTCAATCAGTGTAATAAATGATTTTGTTTAAGTATTCAGACAAGGTTAAGCGAATAGTCTTAATAATGATGCCTGGTAGCAATAAAATATTTTGGATAATACATAGGCGAGCATTATCAGAGTGTTTTATAATTAGCTGTTTGGTTTTTAACTCCATTAATTTAGGAAGTAATATGAAAAAAATTGCGTTATTTGTTTCTTTGGCTGCATTGTTTTTCTCTGCAACTGCAATTGCTCATGGTCCAGTTCGCGGTAAAATGACAGCGACTATCTCTATTGACGCATCAGCAGACAAAGTTTGGGATGTTATTAGTAATTATGATGATATGTCATGGCATCCAGCGATTACTAATACGACTGCAGACAAGGGGAACACTAAAGGTTCTGTTCGTGTTTTAACTTTAAAAGGTGGTAAGATTACTGAAGAGTTAAAAGACTATAAAGCAAACAAAATGACATATAAGTATAAAATTACTGATATGACGACTGTTAAAACAATTCAACATGCTGGACAAGATGAAGATATTCCTGTTTTACCTGTTGAAAATTATGCTGCAAAAATAACTGTTAAAGGTAAGGGCAGTAAATCTGTGGTCACATGGGTTGCGACTTATTACCGTGGATATGTAAACAATAATCCACCAGAAGAGTTAAATGAAGCAGCAGCTGATGAAGCGGTAACAGCTGTATTAACAGATGGCTTGGTTAGTTTGGCACAGAAATTTGACTCAAGTGCAAGCGCATCTGACGTTAAAATTAAAATGAAAAGATAATTTATATTTCTTTTTATAAAGGGGTAGGGCGGACTTTAGTCCGCTTTACCCTCCAAAAATTGGAAGTGTGGCTTTAGCCTTGCCTGATCTGGGTACGTCTAAAGTCCAATTCCAGTGATAAATGTAAAGTTTATTTCGTACACTGGTTTCTTAGTAGTCGTACTCTAAAAAACAGCAATAATACCTCTATTCTTGAGCTATTTAGCGCATAAAGCTCAATCCCCCTGAACTTTTAAATGATTTTGATTGAGGTCATATCTTGAAAACATCTCACAATAGAAAAATAACGTCATTTTTTGCCATAGCAATTTCCCTGTTTAGTTCTCAATTGTTTTCAGCATCTTATGCTTTTATTACTGATCAATTAGATAACACCGTTTCTGTTATTGATACACAAAGTAATAAAGTCATTACAACTCTATCAGTAACCGGAAAACCAGTTGGCGTTGCTGTTAATAATCAGCAACAACAGGTATATATCAGTACACCTAATGGCGGTGGTTTTTCTGTGTTAGATAGTCAGACGTTTCAGAAAATAAAGGATGTAAAAGTAGGTGGTGCTTCCTTAGGTATTGCTGTTGACGCAAAAGGTGAGCGTGTCTTTGTGGCTGACTGGTATGAAAATACAGTTTCTGTGTTTGATACTCAGAACTTTCAGTTAATAAAAGTGATCAAAGTTGGTAAATCACCTTCAGGCATGATGGTAAGCCTAGATAATCGCTGGTTATACGTAGCTAACCGTGTAGATGATACTATTTCACAGATAGATTTAAAAACACTGAGAATTAGAAATACTACAAAAGTGGGTGAGCACCCTTTTGGCTTATCAGTAGATAAAAAAGGTGAGCGTGTTTATACCGCAAATGTAGAAAGTGATGATGTGACTGTTTTGGATAAAGGTCATTTAAAAGTTATCGCAACAGTAAAAGTCGGTGAGCGACCTTATGCAACAGCATTAGCATTAAATGACAGTTTGTTATTTGTAACTAACCAAGATGACAGTACGGTTTCTGTTATTGATACGATAACAAAAAAGGTTATTTCAACCATAGATGTGGGGGAGAAGCCTGAAGGCATTAGTACACATCCAGATGATCAACATGTATATGTTGCCAACTGGTTTGATAATAATGTCTCGGTGATCGATGCAAAAACCTTAACAGTGGTGGAAACGATTGAAACAGGTGAAGGTAGTCGTGCATTTGGTCTGTTTATTACAGAGTAACATCGTCATTTTTTAACATATTGTGATAGACTTCTGAAAAATTAATTTAAGGTGGAATGATAATGGCTGAAACAGTAGAAGAATTAACGGTAAGCTATGAAGATGGTGGTATAGAAACTGTTAAGGAGTTAGATAAGAAGGTCTTAAGTAAAGGCGCTTGGGCAACGGTTATTTATAGATATCAAGATTGGAATCGTACCAAAGAAGAATACGGCCCTGATAAGTTTACCATTCGTCGCTATCAAAAAAGAAATGGTGAATACTCACAAAAATCTAAATTCAATATTTCCAGTGAAAAGCAGGCAAAAGAGATTATTGTTGCATTGCAAGAGTGGATTGCTGAGGATTAATTATTTTGTGAATGTAGGATTTGTATCCAGCAGATAGTCATTGTACTTGATGCTGGAGCTGTAGCATTAAAAGATATAAATCCTGAAGATTCCTCATAAGAAGAAATTCTTAAAGAGTTGGCTTTTTACCAAATGGTTGAGCGTGAGCTAATAGATTCGGAAAGGGGAAACTATTTTAAATGAACAAATGCAGCTCAGGGTGAGCGCATGGCTGAAATAAAGTGGACAGAAGAAGCTAGCCAATGGCTAGAACCTAGTATTGATATGAGGAAACTATTCAATACTGACACTGATTGACAACTAAATTGACAGGCAGAATAGTTACTTAACGACCCTCCCTGCCACTCTACATAAAAGTATAATTACTTTTGGTCCACGGTTAATTCTTTTTGTATCAAGTTTTTATGATACCTTTTAATAACAACTTTTCCATTTCCTCAGATGGAACAGGCTTACTAAGCAAATAACCCTGAATTTCATCACACTGGTGTGCTTGCAAAAAATTAAATTGTTTTTCATCTTCCACACCTTCGGCAATAACACACATATCCAAATCATGTCCTAAACTGATAATGGCACTGATAATTGAGGCATTATTTTTATCTATTGGAATGCCCGTACAAAATGAACGATCAATTTTCAGTTTACTAATGGGAAAGCGTTTTAAATAGCTGAGTGATGAATAGCCTGTCCCAAAATCATCAATTGATAAATGCACACCTAATCGCCGGAATTCTTTTAACAAGGTAACGTTATATTCGGAACAGTCCATTAACAGACTTTCTGTCAGTTCTAACTCCAAAAAACAAGCCTTCAAATCTGTCTCAAGCAGAGTTTCCTGCACTATCTCCAACAGATTATGTTGTCTGAATTGCACTGCAGATAAATTTACGGCAACTGGCACAGCTGTTAAGCCTTGGTCTTGCCAGGCTTTGTTTTGCCGGCAAGCCTCAGTTAACACCCATTTACCAATGGGTATAATCAAGCCCGTTTCTTCAGCTAAGGGGATAAACTTATCCGGTGAGATCATGCCCATTTCCGGATGTGGCCAGCGCAACAAGGCCTCCATACCCACAATTTTTCCAGTATCAATCTGTATTTGTGGCTGATAAAACACCAGTAATTCTTTGTTTTCAACGGCCTTGCGCAAACTACCTTCTAAGGCCAACCTTTCTAGAGCCTGGGTACTCATTGAAGGTGAGAAAAACTCGAAATTATCACGCCCATTATTTTTAGCGCAATACATAGCAGTATCAGCATTTTTTAGCAGTATTTCATAATTTTCACCATCACTTGGGTAAACACTAATGCCGATACTAATGGTAACGTGCAACTCATAATCCCTGATCTTAAAGGCATTACGTATAGATTCAATGATTTTGTTGGCTACAGTAATCACATCACCGACTTCGGAAATATCCGAAATGACTGCTGCAAATTCATCTCCCGATAAGCGCGACACACTATCAATTTCTCGCATACAGTCACTAATACGTGCTCCTACTTCTATCAACATTTGATCGCCGATACTATGTCCCAAAGAATCATTAATCGTTTTAAAATGATCTAGGTCAAAGAAAAGCACAGCGAGCCGGCTTTTTTCTCTGTCTGCTGTTTTGATTGCCTGGTCCAGTCTATCAATAAACAGGCGTCGATTGGGTAATTGGGTTAATGGGTCGTAATTGGCTAAAAACTCAATATGAGCTTCCGTTACTTTAATATCGGAAATATCGCTAAAGATAGCAATAAAATGAGAAACCTCACCGGCATCATCATAAACCAGGCTGATCGATATCCATTCTGGATATGTTTCACCATTTTTCCGACGATTCCATATTTCACCCTGCCAATAGCCTTTCGAGTTCAAATTAGACCATAGTAGCTGATAAAATGCATTGTCATGTCGACCCGACTGAAGAATATTTGGGTTTTTACCTATAACTTCTTTGGCTTCATAACCCGTAATTTCACTAAACGCACTATTAACTGAGATAATTCTATTATCATGGTCACTAATAATTATAGCGTC
>DAOWHF010000162.1:0-3631 GCA_030641565.1 Methylomarinum sp. | reverse complement strand
TTAAAGCATTTAAAGAGGATGCCCGATTTGACACTAAAGTTTGTGTAACGGCTCAGCATAGAGATATGTTGGATCAGGTTTTGGAACTATTTTCAATTGTTCCTGATTATGATTTAGATATTATGAAGCAGAACCAAGGATTGACAGGGATAACCTGTGCCATATTAACTGGCTTAGAACCGGTATTGCAGGACTTTTCTCCAGATAGAATTTTAGTTCATGGTGACACATCAACAACATTTGCAGCCAGTTTAGCCGCTTATTACCAAAAGATTCCTGTAGGTCATGTGGAAGCAGGCTTGCGGACTCATAATATTTATTCGCCATGGCCAGAAGAAGCAAACCGAAAGTTAACTGGCGCTTTAACTGATTTACACTTTTCCCCGACAAATACAGCAAGAGATAATCTGATACAAGAGAATGTATCTCATAAAAATATTATTGTTACAGGTAATACAGTGATTGATGCTTTGTGTCATGTAAAAGACGCAATAGAGAATGACGCGCAATTGAGGGGAGAATTATCTAGTCGCTTTCCTTTTATTATTCCTGATAAGAAAATAATTTTAGTCACAGGTCATAGACGAGAGAGTTTTGGTGGTGGCTTTGAGAATATTTGCCAAGCAATACGAGAACTGGCTTTACGCGATGATGTGCAAATTATTTATCCAGTACATCTGAATCCACAAGTGCAAGAACCGGTTAACCGACTTTTAAAAGATGTAGCACATGTGCATTTAATTGATCCCCAAGATTATCTACCTTTTGTCTATTTAATGAGTATTTCATACCTTATTTTGACCGATTCAGGCGGAGTGCAAGAAGAAGCTCCTTCATTAGCGAAGCCAGTATTAGTGATGCGAGATACAACTGAGAGGCCCGAAGCAGTAGAGGCCGGTACAGTTAAATTAGTTGGGGCAGATAAAGCGAAGATCATTCATAATGTCACTTTATTATTAGATAATGAAGATGAATATCAAAAAATGAGTTTTGCTCATAACCCTTATGGTGACGGACAAGCGAGTCAACGTATTGTAGAAGGAGTAGCAGCACATGCATGAGGTAACATTTAAAAAAGTATCTGTTGTTGGTTTAGGATATATTGGCCTACCTACGGCAGCTGTTATTGCATCAAGAGGTGTGGAAGTCGTTGGTATTGATGTGTCTCAACATGCTGTTGATACCATAAATCAAGGCAAGATTCATATCGTAGAGCCTGATTTAGACATGTTGGTGCAAAGTGCGGTGACTACAGGTAAATTAAGAGCAACACTTGATCCTGAACCCGCAGATGTTTTTATGATTGCCGTACCTACACCTTTTTCAGATGGTTTTAAGCCAGATGTATCGTATATTGAGGCAGCGGTTAAAAAAATTGCACCTGTGTTAAAGAACGGAGACTTGGTTATTTTAGAATCGACTTCTCCTGTAGGTACAACCGAGAAGATATCGGAATGGTTGAGTGAAATAAGAGATGATTTAACTTTTCCTCATCAAAACAGTGAACAAGCCGATATTTATATTGCCCATTGTCCTGAGCGTGTATTACCTGGGTATGTGATTCAAGAGCTAGTGACTAATGATCGCGTTATTGGAGGTTTAACACCTCAGTGTGCTGATAAAGCAAAAGCCTTATATCAACTTTTTGTTAAAGCCGAGTGTATTGTGACTGATGCACGTACCGCTGAAATGGCAAAATTAACAGAAAATTCATTCCGGGATGTTAATATAGCCTTTGCCAATGAATTGTCGATTGTTTGTGACAAATTAAATATTAATGTCTGGGAATTAATTTGCTTAGCAAATCGCCATCCCCGGGTTAATATTTTAAAACCAGGACCTGGTGTGGGCGGGCACTGTATTGCAGTAGATCCCTGGTTTATTGTTGACTCTTGTCCTGAAGAAGCGCGTTTGATAAGAACTGCTAGAGAAGTTAATGACAGTAAACCTGAGTTTGTGATTAATAAAATCCGAAAAGTCGCTGAAGCTTTTAAACAGCCTAAAATAGCCTTGTTAGGGTTAGCTTTTAAAGCAGATATTGATGATTTAAGAGAAAGTCCCGCAGTTGATATTGCTGAAAAAGTGATACAAGAAACTATAGGAGATGTGTTGGTTGTCGAACCGAATATAAAATCACTCCCTGAAAAATTACAAGCTGATCATGTGAAGTTAGTGAGCTTGGTTGATAGTCTTGCCGAGGCAAATATCATTGTCACCTTAACGGATCATTCCGTTTTTAAACAAGTTAAACCATCAATATTGCATGAAAAAATCATTATTGATGCGCGTGGAATTTGGGAATAACACTCAATGAATATAGACAGTACAAAAATTGCCATGATAGGCCTAGGCTACGTGGGTTTACCTTTAGCGGTAGAGTTTGGTAAAAAATATACCACGGTAGGTTTTGATATTAATCAATCACGGATTGATGAATTAAAATTAGGTAATGATCATACCTTAGAGGTGAGTGATGAGGAATTAGCCTCTGCAAACAAACTTAGTTTTACCGCTAATCCTGAAGAAATTAAACACTGCAATGTTTATATTGTCACTGTGCCAACGCCAATAAATGACTATAAACAACCTGACTTAACACCGCTAGAAAAAGCCAGCACCTTATTGGGTAAGGTCATTAAGCAGGATGATATTGTTATATATGAGTCTACAGTTTACCCCGGTGCTACAGAAGAAGTCTGTGTGCCTATTTTAGAAGAGATTTCTGGATTAGCATTTAATCAAGATTTTTTTGTAGGCTATAGCCCGGAAAGAATTAATCCAGGTGATAAGGCGCATCGAGTGACAAATATCTTAAAAGTTACTTCAGGTTCTACAGCTGATATTGCCGAGCAAATCGATCAGCTCTATAAAAGTATCATTACCGCAGGGACACATAAAGCTAGTAGTATTAAAGTTGCTGAAGCGGCAAAGGTTATTGAGAATACCCAGCGCGACGTTAATATTGCTTTAATTAATGAACTGGCATTAATTTTTAATCGTTTGGATATTGATACCGAAGAAGTATTACTGGCTGCTGGTACAAAATGGAATTTTTTACCGTTTCGCCCTGGTTTAGTTGGCGGACACTGTATCGGGGTTGATCCTTACTATTTAACCTATAAAGCCCAGTCTATCGGCTATAACCCTGAAATCATTTTATCGGGCAGGCGTATTAATGATGACATGGGGGAATATGTTGTCTCCCGTTTAGTTAAGCTCATGCTGCAAAAACGAATTCATGTGCAGAAGTCTGATATCTTGATCATGGGGTTAACATTTAAAGAAAATTGCCCTGATATACGTAATACCCGCGTGGTTGATATTGTTAATGAATTACAAACCTATGGCGTGAATGTACATGTTTATGATCCGTGGGTTGATCCAAAAGTAGTTGAAGAAGAATATGGCATAAAACCCATAACAACATTGGAAGAGAATAAGTTTGATGCTATCGTCTTAGCTGTTGCACATGAACAATTTAAACAAATGGATATTAAACAAATTAGAGTATTAGGTAAGCCGGATTCAGTGATCTATGATCTTAAATATTTATTTCCCGCAGAATTAACAGATGAGCGTTTATAAACAATGAAAGTTATGGTTACCGGCACTGCCGGATTTATAGGGAATC
>DAOWHF010000314.1:0-12038 GCA_030641565.1 Methylomarinum sp. | reverse complement strand
ACCTGCACGTTGGTTAGGATTGGTTTTGTTATTGCCATTATTTTTTAATGAGCTTGATCAACCAAAGCCAGGGGAAGTTGTGATGACTTTGCTAGATGTGGGACAGGGCTTGTCGACTGTTATTGAAACTGCAAATCATACTTTGGTGTTTGATGCGGGAGCAAAATATTCTGAAAGTTATGATATGGGCAGTGCGGTCGTTATCCCGTTTCTACAAAGTAAAGGAATTAATGTTATTGATAAGCTGTTAATTAGCCATGCTGATAATGATCATATTGGTGGCGCTAAGTCTGTGATTAGGCAAAGTCAGGTAAAACAAGTCATTAGCAGTGTGCCTGCTAGTTTGCAGCATCATGATTTAATTAAGTGCCAATCGGGGCAGTTTTGGGTCTGGGATCAGGTGTATTTTGAGATTCTTTTGCCTGATGAGGGCACATTAAAAGGTGACAATAATAATTCCTGTGTGCTTAAGGTAAGTAGCAAGCATGGCTCTATTTTGTTAACAGGTGATATAGAAGCTGAGGCGGAAAAGTGGTTGCTTAAAAATAAGATGGATAAATTAGACAGTGATATTTTAATCTCACCCCATCATGGCAGTAAAACCTCATCAACTTTAATGTTTTTAAAGGCTGTTAGCCCTAATAAGGTATTGATTCCGTCAGGTTATAGAAATCGTTTTTCATTTCCGCATAAGGCGACTTTAAAGCGATATGAACAAATAAATGCAACATGGAAGAATACTGCAGATGCGGGTGCGATTGTAGTTAACATGAAAAAGAATAGGCGTATTGTTAAAAGCTTGCGATTAGAGCTGGGCAAATATTGGAATTAATAATAACCTAGTGCTTTACTATGAAATTAAATGGGACTAAAATAGTCCACATTGAGGTGGGAATGTAATGTTAAAGCTGAGTAAACTAACTGATTATGCAACCGTGATTTTAAGCTATATGGCGAAAGATCAGGGTAGTATGCATGCAGCATTTGAAGTGGCTGAGGCCACAGGTATTGCTCAGCCTACTGTGAGTAAAATCCTTAAACTGCTGGTTAAGGCTAAGGTTTTAACCTCTGTTAGAGGTGCAAAAGGCGGTTATTTACTTGCTAGGTCACCTGATAAAATTACCGTGGCAACAGTGATTAGTGCCTTAGAGGGGCCTATTGCGTTGACTGAGTGCAGTGTTTCTCATAAAAACTGTGAGCAGGCAACAGGTTGTGAAATTCAAGGTAACTGGGGTCTGATTAACCAGACGGTATTTAATGCGCTGGAGTCTGTGACTTTAGCTGACATGATTATGCCAGCAAAACAGCCAGAAGAAATATTGATTCCTGTTAGTAGTTTATATAGATAGAGTATTTTATGTCATCAAGTGCAGAAGAAATAGAAAATCTCATTGCTCAAGAGTACAAGCAAGGGTTTGTGACTGATATAGAGGTAGAAACCTTTCCTCCAGGATTGGATGAAGAGGTGATTGCCAAGCTATCAAAGGTTAAAAATGAACCCGACTTTATGCTGGAATACCGGCTGAAGGCATTTCGTCATTGGCAAACCATGAAATCACCTGATTGGGCGCAATTAAATATTGAGCCCATTGATTATCAAGCCATTAGTTATTATTCAGCACCTAAAAAAGATTCGGATAAGCCGCAAAGTCTTGATGAAATAGACCCTGAATTGCTGGATACCTATAAAAAACTGGGTATTCCTTTAGATGAACAAGAACGGTTAGCAGGGGTTGCTGTGGATGCGGTTTTTGATAGTGTGTCTGTTGCTACAACCTTTAAAGGTAAGTTAAAAGATGTTGGGGTGATTTTTTGCCCAATATCAGAAGCTTTGCAGGAATATCCTGAACTAGTGAAGCAGTATTTAGGCACAGTGGTGCCCGCAGGTGATAATTTTTTTGCAGCCTTAAATGCCGCTGTATTTACTGATGGTTCTTTTGTCTACATTCCAAAAGGGGTGCGTTGCCCTATGGAATTGTCTACTTATTTTAGAATTAATGCAGCCAATACAGGACAGTTTGAACGTACCTTGATTATTGCTGATGAAGGCAGTCATGTCAGTTATTTAGAAGGCTGTACTGCACCTATGCGTGATGAAAATCAATTGCATGCGGCTGTGGTTGAATTAATCGCAATGGAAAATGCGGAAATTAAATACTCTACAGTACAAAACTGGTATCCCGGTGACGAAAATGGTGTTGGTGGTATTTATAACTTTGTGACTAAACGGGCAGAGTGTCGAGGTGATAACTCTAAAGTATCATGGACACAGGTTGAAACCGGTTCAGCCATTACCTGGAAATATCCTAGCTGTGTGTTATTAGGTGATAACTCAGTGGGTGAATTTTACTCAGTGGCATTGACCAATAATTATCAGCAAGCCGATACCGGTACCAAGATGATTCATGTCGGTAAAAATACTAGCAGTACCATTATTTCTAAAGGGATTTCTGCCGGTAAAGCACAAAATACTTATCGTGGATTAGTTAAAGTCGGTAAAGGTGCAGAAAATGCCCGTAACTATACTCAATGTGATTCCTTGCTAGTGGGTGATCAATGTGGTGCACATACTTTTCCCTACGTAGAAGTTAAACAGCCCTCGGCACAAGTAGAGCACGAAGCGACAACATCTAAAATTAGTGAAGATCAATTGTTCTTTTGTCAGCAAAGAGGTATGTCAGCAGAAGATGCGGTATCTATGATTGTGAATGGCTTCTGTAAAGAAGTGTTTAAAGAATTACCGATGGAGTTTGCTGTAGAAGCGCAAGCTTTATTAGGGATTAGTCTTGAAGGGGCAGTAGGCTAAAGAAGATGGATGATGATCTAAGAAAAAGTTTTGATCTGAAAATAACTATGACATTACTTTTATTGACATTTTTATGCGTTTTATTCGTTTATTTGTATAAATTCCATTCCTTAAGTTTATCTTCAGTTCACGAAGATTGGGGAGCTTTTGGAAGCTATTTGGGTGGTGTACTTAGTCCTATTGTCGCTGGGCTTGCTGTTTATTTAATAGCAAAAACTTATAATTTACAAAAAAATGAACTAAAAGAATTAAAAGATGCGCAGCTAGAACAGCTTAAATTATCTGCATTGACTTCTTTGCTTAACTCTAATTTAACGCAAATTAATATTTTTCAGACTGAAGAAACTCTACTATTGAGATTAATTGCGGATTCAGACGATAAACAAATAGTGGGAAGAGTTCAGTCCCTTGCTGTTAGTTTTTCCTGTGGTGATCCTGATAGCGAAGGATTTGAAAAATGTATGGGTGAACAATCAGATCGGGATTTAGAACGTAAAGCGTTGATGAGGGAGATGGATTATTCTTCGGCTGATAGAATTCATCGAATTTGGGGTATTAAAGCTGAAAGTGAAGAGCTTATAAATCAGAATATAGAATTAAAATCCAAAATCGAGAAAATTTTAAAACAATAGGTCAAATAACTTTTTGTTTTAATTTAACATATTTAAAATTTAGGAAAACAGAATGCTTAACATAGAAAATCTTCACGTTAGCGTGGGTGATAAACCTATTCTTAAAGGGCTTAACTTACAAATTAACCCTGGTGAAGTTCATGCGATTATGGGACCAAATGGTGCTGGTAAAAGTACTTTGTCTCATGTGCTTTCAGGAAAACCAGGTTACATAATTACCGAAGGTAAAGTGACATATCAGGGCAAAGACCTGTTAGATATGGCGCCTGAAATTAGAGCGCGTGAAGGTATTTTTCTGGCGTTTCAATACCCAGTAGAAATACCGGGTGTGAGTAATATTTATTTGTTAAAAGCGGCTTTAAATTCAATTCGTAAACATCGTGGATTAGATGAAGTGGATGCGATGGATTTTTTAACTATGGTTAAGGATAAAATTAAATTACTGCAAATGGATGAGAAATTCTTATATCGTGCAGTTAACGAAGGTTTTTCTGGTGGTGAGAAAAAACGTAATGAGATTTTACAGGCCGCTATTTTAGAGCCCGCTATGTGTATCTTGGATGAGACTGATTCAGGCTTGGATATTGATGCTTTAAAAATTGTCGCTGAAGGGGTTAACTCATTACGCTCAGCTGATCGTTCATTTTTAATGATTACTCATTATCAACGTCTTTTAGATTATATAAAACCTGATTTTGTACATGTATTAGCACATGGTCAAATTGTTAAGTCTGGTGGGGCTGAATTAGCATTGGAGCTGGAAGCTAAAGGCTATCAATGGGTTGAAGGGCAGGCAGCATAATGGTAAGTCGTTACATCGCTGAATATGAAAAGACTGCGGATTTGTTGCCAGGACAGTCAATAAACTGGCTTAAAACGCTAAGAGCAGACGCTTTTGGCTGCTTTTCTGAGAATGGCTTTCCTTCATTAAGAGAAGAGGAGTGGCGTTATACTAATGTTTCTGCCATAGAGAAAAAACTGTTTTCACCACAGTTGATCTCACAAACAGCAACTGTAGATGCTGCCTTGTTAAATGACAATCAATTGGAAAACGCTTTAACTGTTGTACTGGTCGATGGGCGTTATTCTAAAGAATTGTCTTCCTTAGAGGGTTTAGCTAATGATGTCTCAGTACTTGGTATGGCTGATGCTTTAGAGCAAAAACCTGAGTTACTGGAACAATACCTGTCTAAAGCGGTGAGTAATGAAGAGCATAGTTTTGTGGCTTTTAATACCGCATGGTTTAGTGATGGTCTATTTGTTCATATTCCAGCCAGTAAAGTATTAGATAAGCCTATTCAATTATTGCATATAGTGACACAAGCAGAATGTTTAGCAACAATCCGTAATGTATTGGTTGTTGATGAGATGGCTGAAGTCAATGTGATTGAAACATTTGTCGGTGTTAATGATGCTTATTTAACAGCGGCCGTGACAGAAGTCTTTGTTGGTAAAAATGCCAGCTTAACTTTACACAAAATGCAATCTGAAGGTGATAAAGCTTATCACTTTGGTGGCACTTATGTGAAACAAGCACGAGATAGTCGTTTTAATCATCATAACTTTGCTTTTGGTGGTTTATTGGCTAGAAATGATATTCATGCCGATTTGGATATTGCCTCAGAATGTGATTTAAGTGGTTTGTATTTGGGGGTTAAACGTCAACATATTGATAACCATACCCGAATTAATCACTTAAAACCTCATGCTATTAGTCGTGAGCTGTATAAAGGTGTGTTGAATCAGCGTTCAAGAGGTGTGTTTCAAGGCCTGGTTTATGTTGCCGAAGATGCCCAAAAAACAGATTCGGAAATGAATAACCGTAATCTATTGTTATCTAATGATGCAGAAGCTGATACCAAACCACAGTTAGAAATTTATGCTGATGATGTGAAGTGTGCGCATGGTGTAACAGTGGGGCAATTAGATGAAAAATCAATTTTCTATTTGCAGTCACGTTGCGTAGATGAAGAAACCGCTAGAAACATGCTGACTTTTGCATTTGCCAATGAAATGGTCGATAGAGTAAAACTAAAAGAATTGCGTGAAATTTTGTTGGGACAATTATTAAAACGCTTTCCTCAGGCAGGTGTTGATAAAGCGTGGCTGTAGATAACTGGAAGTGAGGCTTCTCGCCTGACTGGTGCAAGGCTCAAGCCTTACTTCCATGAATTATAAAATATCAGCGATATTGATGCTCATATTGTTTAATTGAGATAAGGTGATTTTATCACCAGCACGTAAGGTGGTTTTTTCAGCATAAAGTCCATCATGTGGCTGGCGGTATACTTCAAGGCACAAATCCTTAATATTAAGTAACCAGTACTCAGGGATTTTATGTATGGCATATAAGCGAAGTTTTTGGTTTTGATCAAATTGTAATGAACTATCCGCAACTTCAATTAATAACAGCACATGACTAGCATCAGGGTGATGAGAGCTATAAAAGTCAGAACTTGGTTTTAGTAGCATTAAGTCAGGTTCTGGTTCAGATAAATCATCCAGTTGTACTGGGTTTTGTACACTGACGACAGCCTGATTTGATACAAGTCTTACAAAAATTTGAGTAAGCCTGTTTATATGACCGGAGTGATTACTACCTATAGGTGCCATTTCAATAATTTCTCCATTAATAAGCTCAAGACGACTTTCAGGTGGAAAAATATTGGCTTCCCCCAGTTTTTTCCATTCAGCCAGATTGGTTAAATGTTTTTTATAAGAGCTTTCAGTAGATACAGACATAGTCAAAACGAAGAAAGATGAATTGATTTAAAATATAATACGCCATTGATAATAAAGCAACTTATTCCAGAATAACCCAATAAAACATGACAACATTTCCCATAGAAAAAATTCGTGCAGATTTTCCTATATTAAAAGAAAAAATCCGTAACAAACCCTTAGTTTATTTGGATAATGCCGCGACTTGCCAAAAACCTCAGGCAGTGATTGACAGTATTTCTCATTTATATATGCATGAATATGCCAATGTTCATCGTGGCGTGCATACTTTGAGTGTTAAAGCGACGGACCGTTATGAAGGGGCAAGAGAGAAAGTTAAAAATTTTATTAATGCCAGCAGCACCAAAGAAATCATCTTTGTTAAAGGCACAACAGAAGCAATTAATCTAATTGCACAGACTTTTGGTAAAGCCAATATCAAAAAAGGTGATGAGATATTAATCACCGCGATGGAACATCATTCAAATATTGTTCCTTGGCAAATGCTGTGTGAAGAAACAGGTGCGATACTAAAAGTCGCACCGATTAATCTACAGGGTGAGCTTATCTTTGATGAGTTTGAAAAAATGATCAGTGATAAAACCAAGCTGGTTTCCGTGGTTCATATGTCTAATGCTTTAGGCACAATAAACCCGGTTAAAAAGATTATTGCTGCTGCTAAAGCAAAAAATATCCCCGTTTTATTAGATGGCGCGCAAGCGGTTCCTCACATGTCAGTTGATGTGCAAGCATTGGATTGTGATTTTTATGCATTTTCTGGACATAAGCTTTATGCCCCATCAGGTATTGGTGTGTTATATGGTAAACAAGCCTTGTTAGAAGCCATGCCTCCGTATCAAGGCGGTGGCGATATGATACGTAAAGTAACCTTTGAAGAGACTGAATATAATGCCTTACCCTATAAATTTGAAGCCGGTACACCCAGTATCGCAGATGTAGTGGGTTTAGGTGCTGCAATTGATTATCTAACAGAAGTTGGTATGGATAATATTGCGGCTTATGAAGCTGAATTATTAGATTACGCGACTGAAAAAGCCCAGAAAATAGAAGGGTTGCGAATTATTGGGGAAGCCAAAGATAAAGGTGCGATTCTTTCGTTTGTGCTTGATAAAATTCATCCGCATGATATTGGTACTATGTTGGATAGCTTAGGTATTGCTGTCAGAGCGGGACATCATTGTGCCATGCCTGTAATGGACTTTTTTGAAGTGCCCGCCACGGCAAGAGCTTCTTTTGCTATGTATAATACCAAAGAAGAAATTGATGTATTAATGAACGGAATAGAGCAATTGATAGAGGTGTTCGGCTAATGTTTGATGATTTAAGGGATTTGTACCAGGAAGTGATTTTTGACCATAACAGAAATCCACGTAATTTTAGAGTGATGGAAGATGCAGATCGAAAAGTGGAAGGTTTTAATCCACTGTGTGGTGACAGATTAACTTTGTTTTTGAAGATGAATGGTGATGAAATTACCGATGCCAGTTTTCAAGGTTCTGGTTGTGCTATTTCTACCGCTTCAGTCTCGTTAATGACTGAAATTGTAAAAGGTAAAACAGAAGCGGAAGCTGAAGCATTATTTAAGCAGTTTCATGAAATGACCACAGGCAAAAAAGAGGATATAAACCTAGAGGCCATTGGTAAATTAGCAGTATTAGCTGGAGTAAGAGAATATCCTGCACGGGTTAAATGTGCAACACTGGCTTGGCACACGTTGGATGCTGCTTTAAAGAATGAAGAGAGTTCTATTTCGACTGAATAGGTATTTTGTTTTATACAATGACAATAAAACAATCGCAACATAAATACTCAGGAAAATTAGCCGTTCTTTATCAAGGTTTAGGTGATTTAGAACAGTTTAGAGAGCTCGCTGAACGGCTCAATGTACCGTTGTTAGAGTCCGCCAATAAAAAAACAGCTGAAGATTTTTTCTTAACCTGGCGCGATGGCTGTTTAAAGCTGTTGGATAAAGAGCTATTAAAAAAAGGCGGATTAACAGTCGATATTGAGCCGCGTCCCGGAGAGCAACGCTCATGGCCAGCGCCTAAAAACGGTGCATTAGCTCAAGCTTTAGGGCGCAAAACTCAAACAATTATTGATGCCACTACAGGGTGGGGGCAAGATAGCCTGCATATTTTTCGGATGGGTTATGATTTGCGCTGCATAGAGCGTTCACCTGTAATGATAGCGTTATTGGGTGATGCCTTTAAGCGTTTGTCTGAGGTTGATTGGGTTAAAAATTTAGATGTTAAAATGCCTGATCTACTGGCGGGCAATGCCATTGATGTTTTGGCAAATCTAGAAGATAAGCCTGAATGTATCTATATAGACCCTATGTTCCCCCCCAAGCGTAAAAAATCTGCTTTACCAAAAAAATCAATGATGATATTGCGTGATTTATTGGGTGATGATGAAGATAAGGAACAACTTTTTGCCGCTGCATTTGAGGTTGCCACTAAACGTGTGGTGGTAAAAAGTCCCGATTATGCCGAGCCGATAGCTGGAAAGCCAAGTGAAAGTTTTAGTGGTAAGTTGCTACGTTACGATGTTTATTTAAAGAGTTAAAAATGACTGACTGGATTGATGTGTGTGCAGAAAATGCATTGGCAGATCGTGAAAATGTAATTGTTGATGTCGATGGAACAGATGTCGCTATTTTTAAAATAGAGGGACAGTTTTATGCCATTGAGGATGTTTGTACCCATGATGGTGCAGAAATAGCCAGTGGCGAGCTAGACGGCGATCAAATTATCTGTCCTCGGCATGGTGCGCGGTTTTGTGTAAAAACCGGCGCAGTAAAATGTGCTCCCGCTTATGAAAATGTGGATACCTTTCCGGTACGCGTGTTAGATAGTCGTCTACAAGTTAGAGATGCGCGTTGGGATTAATCAGTTGGCCTAATATAATGTAGAGCGGACTGAAGTCCTCTTTACAAAGGCAAGTTGCTAAATATAAACCAAGCAAAACACCTGCTCTGTTATAATCCTTCTTTAAAATTTTAAGAAGCTAAAGCCTTAGCTTTTAAGTCGATAAAAATTATTCATGCAAGAAATCAACCCGATAAAAAACACAATTCTCGATCTGCGTAATAGAGGAAGTGCACTTAAAGATTATCTGGACTTTGACATCAAAAGTGAGCGTCTAGTTGAGGTTTTAAGAGAACTGGAAGTCCCTGAGGTCTGGAATGACCCTGCACGAGCGCAAGCTTTAGGAAAAGAACGCGGGCAGCTAGAGACGATTGTTAACACCATTAATGGTTTGGAGCAGGGTTTAGAAGACGCTGAAGAACTGTTGGAAATGGCAGTAGAAGAATCGGATGAAGAAACAGTTGAAACCGTTGTTGATGATTTACAGCAGTTTGAGAAAAAAGTAGCTGAACTGGAATTCAGACGCATGTTCTCTGGTGAGATGGATGCAAATAATGCTTTCTTAGATATACAGTCTGGTTCGGGTGGCACAGAAGCACAGGATTGGGCGTCAATGATAGAAAGGATGTATCTGCGTTGGGGTGAAGCCAAAGGCTTTAAAGTTGAATTGCTTGAAGAGTCACAAGGCGAGGTTGCCGGAATTAAAAGTGCCACCATCAAATTTGAAGGTGATTATGCTTATGGTTGGTTGCGTACAGAAACAGGCGTACACCGATTAGTTAGAAAATCACCTTTTGATTCAGGCAGTAGACGACACACATCATTTGCTTCTGTATTTGTTAATGCAGAAATTGATGATGATATTGATATAGAAATTAATCCAGCTGATTTACGTGTTGATACCTACCGTGCCAGTGGTGCAGGTGGTCAGCATGTCAATAAAACAGAATCGGCAATTCGTCTTACCCATGAACCTACGGGTATTGTGGTGCAATGTCAGAATGATCGCTCTCAGCATAAAAACCGGGATACTGCGATGAAGCAATTGAAAGCTAAATTGTATGAATTAGAAATGTCTAAGCGATCTGAATCATTACAAGCAGTAGAAGATACTAAGTCAGATATTGGTTGGGGTAGTCAAATTCGCTCTTATGTATTGGATCAATCGCGTATTAAAGATTTAAGAACCAATGTGGAAACAGGTAATACTCAAGCAGTGTTAGACGGTGATTTAGATCAATTTATTGAAGCCAGTCTGAAGAGTGGCTTGTAATATTCTTAAAAAATGTCAGGTACGCTATCGCTAGGCAACTGCTCCTGCGTTACTCTATTACACGCCATTTATGGCGTTATAACTCAACCTACGATTAACAACGTTATAAAATCAACATGTCAGAAAACCAACAAGACGAACAAGAACAAGTCACCCAACGCCGTACCAAATTAACAGCATTGCGTGAAAATGGTATCGCTTTCCCAACTGATTTTCGCCGTAATGTGATTAGTGGTGAGTTATTAGCTGAATATGGTGAAAAAACTAAGGAAGAGTTAGAGGAACAGCCGGTTCGAGTTAAAGTAGCTGGCCGTATCATGACTCGTAGGGTTATGGGTAAAGCCAGTTTTTGCCATATTCAAGACATGTCAGGAAAATTACAGCTTTATGTCACACGCGATACCTTGCCTGAAGGATTTTATAACGAACAATTCAAAAAATGGGATATAGGCGATATTGTTGGTGCAGAAGGTGAGTTGTTTAAAACTAAAGTAGGTGAATTGAGTGTCAGAGTTGATGATATTCGTTTATTGACTAAAGCTTTGCGTCCACTACCTGAAAAATTTCATGGTGTGGCTGACCAAGAAATCAAATACAGACAGCGTTATCTTGATTTGATTATGAGTGACGATTCACGTAAAACGTTTTTGATTCGTTCACAAATCGTCGCTTATATCCGTAAATTTTTAGGTGATAAAGACTTCTTAGAAGTTGAAACACCCATGATGCAAGCTATTCCAGGTGGTGCAACAGCACGTCCATTTGAAACCCATCATAATGCCTTAGATATGGGATTGTATTTGCGAATTGCCCCAGAATTGTATCTAAAACGCTTGGTTGTTGGTGGTTTTGAACGCGTGTTTGAGATTAACCGTAACTTCCGTAACGAAGGTTTATCTACTCGACATAATCCAGAATTTACCATGCTAGAGTTTTACCAGGCTTATGCAGAATATGGTGATTTAATGGACTTAACGGAAGCCATGTTAAAAGGCATTGCTGAAGAAGTAACGGGCAGTTCTGTAGTTAAATATCAAGATGATGAATATGATTTTGGTAAGCCTTTTGACAGAATGACAGTGGTTGAATCAATTTTACATTTCAACCCTGAGTTAACACTAGAAAATATTAATACCCGTGAGGCAGCTGTCAAAGTCGCTGAAGAGTTACATATTCCAATTAAAGACGGTTATGGATTAGGTAAAGTTCAGATTGAAATATTTGAGAAAACTGTTGAAAGTCGCTTGATGAATCCTACGTTTATTACAGCTTACCCTGTTGAAGTATCACCTTTAGCTCGTAGAAATGATGATGACCCACATGTCACAGATCGTTTTGAGTTCTTTGTTGGTGGTCGTGAAATAGCCAATGGTTTTACCGAATTGAATGACTCAGAAGACCAAGCAGAACGTTTTAAAAAACAAGTAGAAGAAAAAGATGCGGGTGATGATGAAGCCATGCATTTTGATGAAGATTATATTGTTGCGTTAGAGCACGGTATGCCGCCAACAGCGGGTGAGGGTATAGGTATAGATAGATTAGTTATGCTATTTACTGATGCGCCTTCAATTAAAGATGTGTTGTTATTTCCACAGATGAGACCTAGAGCCTAGTATAGCTTGGGTGAACGGGTATTTTGGCTGTATAAAGTCAAAATAGTACGGCATTGTGGGTGGTTTAGCCTGTTAACTATTCATTGCTGGGCAGGCATCCACATT
>DAOWHF010000177.1:0-4457 GCA_030641565.1 Methylomarinum sp. | reverse complement strand
ATATTCTCTTATAAATCAAGAGATAAAAAGAAATGTTGAATTACATGCTGTTTATTTTCTCCTCACCCAAGCCCTCTCCAGCAGGAGAGGGCTTAAGAGCTAACTAAATCTATTAAAAAATCCACACTTAACGGTGACATAGCCTTTTTTACCCTTCCAAATTAGACAAATATTTTAGTGGGATTGGATTGTCTGCAATTTGCTGGCCTACAGTAGCAATTAAGTTTCTTATCCATTGGTCGGCTGGGTCTTTTTCATAGAGAGGATGCCAAGTCATAGACAATTGGTAGCTGGGTAATGCAATGGGCGTATGCAATAACTTTAACGGCGCCATTTGCACAAATTTTTCAGCCACTCGATAGGGTAGGGTGAGTACCATATCCGTTTGCGCAATGATTAACGGTGCAGACAAAAAGTGGGGTACGATTAACGCTATTTTTCGGTTTAAATTGTTTTGATGTAGCCAGTGGTCAACAATTCCGTGTTCACTTCCTGAGGGTGAAATTAAAATATGATCCATCTGGGTATATTGTTTTAATGAAAGGGTATCACCAATCGTAGGGTGATCTTTTCTGACAATCGATACAAAGACATCATTAAATAGCGCTTGCTGGTTAATTCTTGAGGGTGTTTCTAACGATACATCAAAGCCAAGAACCACATTAATAGAGCCATTTTCCAGCTCTTCTTCAGGCATGTATTCGTTGGTTTGCCTAACATGAATGTTTACCCCCGTTGCCAGTTCACGAACTTTGTTTAATAAAGACGGTAGTAAAATTAATTCGTTATAATCGGTCGCTGCAATAATAAACTGGTGTTTAGCTGTCTTTGGGATAAATTCTGGCTTGCTTGTAACGGTCATTTCAATTTCAAGCAGTGCTTTTCGTATGGGTACGATCAGGGCTTCAGCTCTTGCTGTCGGCTTCATCCCCTTTGTGGTTCTAACTAATATTGGGTCATCCAGGGTTTGTCTTAAACGATTGAGTGAATGACTCATTGCTGATTGACCTATAAACAGTTTTTCAGCGGCTTTTGATACATTTTTCTCAGTCATTAACGCATCAAATGCAATTAATAAGTTTAAATCCAGATGATTTAGGTTCATAGATTAATTCCATTAATAGGTCTATTAATATGTATCATTTTTCTAAAAAGCGATTAACCATTATATTTTGTTACAACACAGCAATATTGATGATTAGGATATAAAAATGATAACACTATACCAATTTGCTCCTACCTGGGGTATTCCAAATCTGGGGCAATTTAATGTTAAGGTTGAAACCTATTTAAGGATGACAAATATCCCTTATAACGTCGTTGAAACAATGCCTTTAAAAGCGCCTAAAGGTAAGCTACCTTTTATCGAAGATGATGGGCAAAATATTGCTGATTCGCGCTTTATCATTGAGCATTTGAAGGCCAATTATGGTGACCCACTCGATAAGGGTTTGAGTCCAGAACAACTTGCTATCATGGTCGCAATGCAACGCTTACTTGAAGAACACCTTTATTGGATTGGTATGTATACACGCTGGCAAACGACTGATGAAAATTGGCAGATCAATAAGAAAGCCATCTTTGGAGGAATGCCCCCCGTTATTGGTGATATTGCTGCACTGGTTTATAAATGGATGATAATTAGAAAACAAATTTATGGTCAGGGCACAGGAAGGCATAATGCCGATGAAGTTTTCCTCTTGGGAAAAATAGATTTAGATGCGTTATCAGTGTTTTTGGCGGATAAAGCTTATTTTATGGGAGACAAGCCGACAAGTCTGGATGCTAGTGCTTTTGGCGTTTTGATTAATACAGTGAGTGGTCCAATAGAGTCCCCCGTTAAGGAATATGGGCAAAGTAAGGCCAATTTACTGGCTTACTGTGATCGTATGATGACAGAGTTTTATCCAGAATTGATGGATACGACAGCATAATGAATGCACTTTCAATCAGAAACTTAAAAAAAACATACAGCAATGGCTATACAGCGTTAAAGGGAATTGATCTTGATATAGAACAAGGTGATTTTTTTGCTTTACTGGGTCCAAATGGCGCAGGTAAATCAACAGCAATTGGCATTATTAGTTCCTTGGTCAATAAAACCAGTGGATCAGTGAATATTTTTGGGTATGACATTAATGAACACTGTGCCAAAGCAAAAAATTGTGTTGGTTTAGTGCCACAGGAGATAAATTTTAATCAGTTTGAGACTGTTAAAAATATAGTCTTAAACCAGGCCGGTTATTATGGCATTGCTAAAAAACAGGCGATTAAAAATACTGAGAAGTGTTTAAAACAAATGTCTCTATGGGATAAACGAGATACTGTATCTCGACGTTTATCCGGTGGTATGAAAAGGCGCGTGATGATAGCCAGAGCATTAGTTCACTCGCCACAATTATTGATTCTGGATGAGCCTACAGCTGGGGTAGATATAGAGATACGTCGATCCATGTGGGAGATGATGGAACAAGTGAACCAACAAGGCACGACTATTATTTTAACCACGCATTATTTAGAAGAAGCAGAAAGCTTATGTCGAAATATAGCCATTATTAATGAGGGTTTGATTATAGAAAGATCGGGGATGACTGAGTCATTGGCGCGAGTGAACAAAGACCATTTTGTGCTAGACTTGGCTAAGCCAATCTCAGCTTTACCCAAAGTGGAAGGTTATGAATTAGAGCTGGTAGGAAGAAAGGCGTTAAATGCTTCGGTTCCTGAAAACAAAAGTCTAAATGGCTTATTTCAACAGTTAACAACGCATAAAATTGAAGTATTAAGTTTAAAAAACAAGACCAATCGTTTAGAGCAATTATTTATGGATTTAGTGAATGAATAATTTTATTGCACTTCAGACGATTGTGAGGGAAGAAATACGTCGTTTTATTAGAATTTGGCCTCAAACACTATTGCCACCAGTGATAACAACTTCCCTTTATTTTATGATTTTTGGTCGATTGATTGGGGATAGACTGGGAGATATTAATGGGGTGAGTTATATGGACTATATAGTCCCAGGAATCATATTAATGTCGGTGATAAGTAATTCCTATGCTAATGTCGTCGCTTCTTTTTATTCAAGCAAGTTTCAGCGGAATATTGAAGAGTTGCTGGTTGCACCGGTAGCAAACTGGGTGATTTTAGTGGGATATATTAGTGGTGGCATTACACGAGGGGTACTGGTTGGCGCGATTGTTACCGCTATATCATTGTTGTTTACTGAAATTACTGTCTATCATTTAGGAATTACACTTGCGGTGTACTTTTTAACAGCTATTCTATTTGCATTAGCAGGTTTTATTAATGCAGTTTTTGCAGATAGTTTTGATGATATTTCCATTATTCCTAATTTTGTATTAACGCCATTAACCTATCTGGGCGGTGTGTTTTTTTCAGTATCCATGTTGCCAGAAATATGGCAGAAGATCTCATTGGCAAATCCCATCTTATATATGATTAATGCATTCAGATATGGACTAATTGGCGTGACAGATATTGCAATAGAAATCGCTTTTTTAATGACAGTTGGTTTTATTGTGTTTTTAGCATTCCTCAGTCTTTTTTTATTGCATAAAGGGGTTGGGATTAAGGATTAAATGCAGTCTTAAAGGGAGTGCAGGTATCATTTATGATAGACATCATCGAATTTAAAACCGATCGCTTAAAAATGCGTCAATGGAGAAAAGAAGATTGGCCATTATTTGCTGAAATAAATTCTGATCCAGTTGTTATGCTTTTAACAGACTTTGAAATACCAAAGCCACTGATTTTTTGAGCTAGTGTGTATAAGTATTCATGCGTATTGTATTTTTGTTAGATATAACGTATTTTTAAATTGAAATGATGATTTGTGGTTTTTGATCTGATAATGCATGAATTCTTTATTTACATCCAACCTGAACGATCGATCGACTGACCACAAGCAAGAGCTACCATTCAGTTTACACTTTATGTTATCTGGATACGTTTATCATAAGCGATTTACATGTTATTCAGTTTAGAGAAATGAGGACTGAAAGGTGGTTTCCGTCAACTGATTTTTGGAAAAGGCAAGATAGCTAGATCTAGATAATAACTTGTTGAACGATCGCAACATCACCGACTAACATTCGTTACTCAATACAAAACAGAGATATAAATGATTAGAATCTTGTTGGTTATTGTCTTGTTTCTGTCCGTTTCGGGAACCTTAATGTCTGCAATATATAAATGGGTTGATGATGAAGGTAACGTTTACTATGGAGACAAATCACCAACCGATTACAAACCTAAACAAACCGAAACAGCACCTGATTTTTCTGAAGAAGGTGCCCAACAAGTACGTGAAAATAAAGAGCAATTTATACACAAACAAAAGCAGAGAGAATTGTTCTGGTCTAATGTAACCGGACACATTAATGAGAGATAATAACCATCAATCATTGAGGTGTTACAAATGGGACAAAAACGCAGTT
>DAOWHF010000091.1:0-2408 GCA_030641565.1 Methylomarinum sp. | reverse complement strand
CCGGTTTATATATAGGTTCGTTTTAATTTTTGTTCTTGATACAAATCGCCTTTTTTCAATTAACAATTTCTCCAAGTCTTAACGATACCATTTTAAATGTGCTTCTTCAGCAGGAATATTTGAATGGCAGTATTCTGCTACCAGTAAAGGTGTGTATTCATTGGCTGGGCAAACAGCAAGGATAAAAGTAACTTGTCAGGTCTTGAATATAGAGTTCTTTAGTGTTCAACTTATCATCTAAATAAGATAATCCGAAATATTTATCGATTTCTTTAACTGAATATCCACCACTTTTATAAGTATATGGGGGGATTGTAAAATAAATAGTCTATTTCACTGTTAATCGTTGAACGATTCTTATGGCTGCATAGGGTCCAGAGTGTGTGAAAACTCTAGATTAACAAATCTGGTGGTAAAACAAAGTGACTTTATAAGCCAAATTTCACTGAAAGTGGAATAAATTAAATAAGAGTAGGGGCTGTTGCCATTTCACATTGGCAACCATAAAAAAGCACAAGCCAAAGCAAGAGAACCTTCAAAATTTTGCTTCAACTTGTCGTATCGTGTGGCAATAGCTCTAAAATGTTTAAGTCTTGCAAAAACATTTTCAACAAGATGGCGATATTTATATAAACACCAATCTATATCATCATTACCCACTATTGAATTCTTTTTTCTCGGGATAATGGGGATTGCACCTTTATTTCTAATTTGAATACGTAAATCTTCACTATCATACCCTCTATCAGCAATAATGTAGTCAGCATCAGGTAGCTCTGCTACTAACCTTGGCGCTTCTTTAGAATCATGAACCTCACCACCTGTCACAAGAAAATGAATAGGAAGACCATAGGAATCAACAGCCATATGAATTTTGGTTGTATTTCCTGCGACTGACTTTCCAATAGCACTTTCTTGTTCATTCGCGGCACCACTACTATGCTGGTGGGCTTTCACAAGACTGCCGTCAATAAATTCCCATTCCAAATCGGGTTTAACCACGAGTGTATTGAAAATATTCATCAACTTTTTATCACGAGACCATTCATTAAACCGCTTATAAATAGCGTTCCAATTACCAAAAATATCCGGTAAATCTCGCCATGGACATCCGACTCGTAACCGGTAGAAAATACCCTCTATTGTTTGTCGAAGTTTCGGCTTATCATAAATACCTATTTTCAACATGATAGCCTTTAATTTTAACCAGAGTTCATCCGTAAACATTTGTCGTGGCATAGTTAGCTTATTTTAGATTGAAAACAGGCTAATAATGAGGCTTTACCTTTTAAATTCAAGGGCCGACTACAAAACGGCAACAGCCCCTAGTGTTATTCTGATAATAGCGTGTAACTCTGTCCCTTTCGACTCCGGGAATTCGGAGTTTTCACACACTCTGGGTCGCTAAGCGCCTATTGAAATAAGGTAGATAATCAAGTTTCTTTAAACAACTAAGGAACAATTATGTATCTTCTTACACATGTCCAACAGAATCATACTCCTTGGAATAAAGGTAAATTGATTGGTCAGAAACCACCGTTAAAACTGAAAGAAATCTGGGCTATACGCATTCGGTTGCAATTGGCTAACCGAATTCGTGACCTTGCATTATTTAATTTAGCGATTGATAGTAAATTACGCGGATGTGATTTGGTAAAACTAAGAGTTCTCGATGTCGCTCATGGAGGAGTTGTTTCAAAAAGAGCAATGGTTATGCAACAGAAAACACATCAACCTGTTCAGTTTGAAATTACAGAACAAACTAGAGACGCTATTTATAATTTGATAAATCATGCTCGGCTTACTGCTAATGATTGTTTATTTAAAAGTAGATTGAAAAAATCCTTGCACCTTTCTACCAGACAATATGGCAGAATAGTTAAATCTTGGGTATCACAAATTGGACTTGATCCATCAGCATATGGAACTCATTCATTTCGGCGGACTAAAGCTACTTTGATTTATAGAAGAACAAAAAATCTAAGAGCCGTTCAACTTTTACTTGGTCATACTAAACTAGAAAGCACAGTTCGTTATTTGGGGATTGAAGTAGATGATGCTTTAGAAATGGCGGAACAGACTGAAGTTTAAAATATTTCTGGTCTTCAAGCGCCTTAGCAATGGGCGCTTGTCAGCCAAAACCGGTCATTAAGGATTGCAACTGATTTATCATCTGATGTTATCCAATTTCTGTATATCGTGAAAATTAAGCATGTTATCCTGCTATGAAAATCTAGATATTGAAACGTTTTTTGTTCAATGGGAGAAGTAAGAGTATAAAATGGGAGAAGTAAGAGTATAAGATATACGGAAACTAGATAAAATGCTTAATAAGTTAGACCTAGATCAGTTTTAAGGAACAGTACATGAGTTCTATAAAGATCCGTGATTTACAACTATCGCAAGCT
>DAOWHF010000115.1:0-5820 GCA_030641565.1 Methylomarinum sp. | reverse complement strand
CCATGCACAGATTCAAATAAATATGAATATGCGCCATCTGCTAGTTTAAGATAAGCACTTAATGGCGTATCTAAATCAGCTAATACTTCTCGGCTAATAGGAATACGGTTATACCCCTGCTGGGCATATTGATTAAATTGTTCGGGGGTCATTGCGCTCATTTATTATTTTTTTAAGCTTGTCAGATTTTATTAAAACCCAATACTAAGGAACAGTCATTAAATATGAGATCGATTTATAACGGATATTATATCTTTTTTTAGCTATTTGTTCTTCGTTATACGATAATCTTACTTTCAAACCGCACAGATACCTTAATATCTATGAAACTTGTTACTTTTAGCTATAAAAATTTAACCAATATTGGGGCAGTCATTGATGATACGGTGGTTGATAGTACCGGTAGCATAGATATTCCTGACAATATAATCGATTTTTTAGCTGCCGGAGATACTGCTAAAGAAGCTATGCAAGACCTTATAGAAAGCGGATACAACCGTATCCCTTTATCTCAGGTTACATTGCTAGCCCCCGTACCAAGACCAGGAAAATTCTTAGGTATCAGTCTAAATTATGCGGATCATATTAATGAAACTCAATTAGATAAACCAGAATACCCCACTTTTTTTACCAAACATAGTACTTGTGTTATCGCCAACGGTGAAGCCATCCACCGCCCTATTGTTTCTGAAAAATTAGATTATGAAGGTGAATTAGCCTTCGTTATCGGCAAACGTTGCAAACATGTACCTTTAGAAAAAGCCCAACAAGTGATCGCTGGTTACACCATTGTTAACGATGTATCTGTGCGCGATTGGCAAATCCGCTCCCCAACATGGATGCTTGGAAAATCATTTGATACTCATGGTCCCATGGGACCTTGGATCATCACTGCCGACGAAATCAAAGATCCTCACAATCTAACAATCAAAACATGGATTGATGATGAATTACGCCAAGACTCTAATACCAAGAACATGATTTTTAATTGTTACGAAATGGTGGCGTATCTTAGTAAAGCGATGACATTAGAACCCGGCGATGTGATTGCTACAGGCACGCCTGCCGGTGTCGGTGTAAAAATGAAGCCACGGGGCTATATGAAACCGGGGCAAACTGCAAAAATTGAAATAGAAAACATTGGCACTTTAAGCAACCCTGTTATTGAAGAACCTGTAGAGATTATCTGTTGAATTCACTAGGCTTATATATTCACATCCCCTGGTGTATCCAAAAATGTCCTTATTGTGACTTTAACTCTCATGCGCTTAAAGATGATGCGCCAGAACAACGCTATATTGATGCTTTATTAACTGATTTAAAACAAGACCTTAATTTACTTAATAGCCCAAGACAGGTTAGCAGTATTTTTATTGGCGGCGGCACCCCGAGCATATTTTCTGCTGCAAGCTTTGAACGATTATTTACTGAAACCGCCAAGCTTATTCCGCTACAAGAAAACCTGGAAATTACTTTGGAAGCCAATCCAGGCACATTTGAAAGCCTTAAATTTTCTGAATACCGCGCTATTGGCATTAACAGGCTTTCCATAGGTATCCAGAGTTTTAACAACAAACACTTAAAAAAATTAGGTCGCATACATTCTGCTGAAGAAGCCATAACAGCGGTTAAAATCGCTCAGCAAGCAAGCTTTAAAAACCTAAATATTGATTTAATGTTTGGCTTACCCGATCAAACTAATGCAGAAATGTTAAGTGATGTGCAAACGGCAATTAACTTAAATCCCAGTCACATCTCTTTTTACCAATTAACACTAGAGCCAAACACCTATTTTCATAAGTTTCCACCTCAACTCCCCGAAGATGACCAGATCTATAATGGCCAACGTCAGTGCCAACAGTTATTGGCTGAATCGGGTTATGCTCAGTATGAGATTTCTGCCTATGCCAAAAACGATAAAAGCTGCCAACATAATCGCAACTATTGGGCATTTGGTGATTATTTAGGTATTGGCGCCGGGGCGCATGGAAAGCTAAGCCTGTCTCAACCCGAAGAAATTATCCGTACGGTTAAATTAAAAAGCCCCGAACAGTATCTAGAGAACACCTCAGCCACTGTCACTACCATTCCAACAAAAGAATTACCGTTAGAATTTGTAATGAACCATTTACGTTTAAAATCTGGTTTCACACTGGCTCACTACAATACCGTAACGGGCTTAGATAAAAGCACTTTAGAACCTGCGTTATCTCACTGTGTCACTGAAGGTTTATTACAGCAAGATAATGATCACTACGCCTGCTCAGAAAAAGGCTGGATGTTTCTTGATTCAATTTTAGAAAAATTCATGTAAATTTTTATGATTTATAGATAAAGCGTTTTTCACACAGGAGTCACAGAGAATAGCCTTTTAAATCAAATTACTCCGCTCTTTCTTAGTGCTCTCCGTATCCTCTGTGTGAGCTTTCTCTTTTTATAGCTATAGGTAGCTGATTTGTTATCAACAGCGTAAAATTACAGCTAAATAATATAGACTTTGGACAAACTAGAACATGCTTGATTATCAAAAAGAATTTATTCAATACGCTCTCGATTGTGGCGTTTTAAAATTTGGTGAGTTTCAATTAAAATCGGGGCGAACCAGCCCTTATTTTTTTAACACCGGACTATTTAATACCGGTGCTCAATTAGGCAAACTAGGGCAATTTTATGCTAAGACGTTAATAGCCTCAGAGCTTGATGTTGATATGTTATACGGCCCAGCATACAAAGGCATTCCTTTAGCCAGTGCAGCTTCAATTGCCTACGCCCAGCTTAAACAAGATATTCCTTATGCATTTAACCGTAAAGAAGCCAAAGACCACGGTGAAGGCGGTGTGATTGTTGGATCGGCTTTGCAAGGCAAGGTACTAATTCTTGATGATGTGATTACCGCTGGCACCTCAGTACGTGAATCGGTGGAAATCATAACCAACATGAATGCAACACCAGCTGGTGTTTTAATAGCCCTAGATAGACAAGAAAAAGGCGAACAGGAAACCTCGGCTGTGCAGGAAGTCAGTGAGCGCTTTAAAATTCCTGTGCTGTCTATTATCTCACTCACGGATATCATTGAATTCCTGGAATTAGATGGTAATTCGGCTGAACAGCTTAAAATCATCAAAGAATATCGTTTAAACTATGGAATATAAGCTTTAAAAGTGTAGCAAAAGATCAACCGTATTTTTGTTCTTATTCAACCTTGTAAAATCGTTGCCTAAGAACAAAAACCAACAAAGCCTATGCTTTATTACAAGCAAGGTGACCGATTATTTGACTAAAATCACTTAACAACTAAGAATAATTTATCAAAAACTAACAGTTATCAATTTTTAGTCTACAATTATTGAAATTATAATCATTTTTACTGGATACAATCCCCGTATAAAAGGCCCGGCATGAGGAATTTGGAATTTAAAGAGCAATTGCACGAATACGCGAAATGGCGTGAACAATTGGTGCAAGCCATTGAAATGTATCAAGAGTGGCGAAATAGATATAAGCTAAGCGACCCTCATAGCACGGATACTATCCTCAATATTGCAAATGGCTTAAAAAATGACCGGGTAACGCTTGCCTTTACTGCCGAATTTTCACGAGGCAAGACCGAGCTGATCAACTCACTCTTCTTTGCTGAAACAGGCGTTCGCTTGCTACCTTCTGCACCTGGTAGAACAACAATGTGTCCCACCGAAATTTTCCATGACAGCGAAGGCAGTTACATTCGCCTATTGAATATAGAAAGCCGGCTTGAAGATATATCCTTAATGGAATATAAACAGAACCCTGATCGCTGGACTCAAATCGATTTAGACTGTAACTCCCCGACTCAAATGCAGGACGCATTTAAAGAGCTAGTTTCGACTAAAGAAGTTGATAAAGACACCGCTGATAAATTAGGCTTATGGAATGAGCGTGAAGCCGCAGAACAAGGCATTATCAATCCTGAAAAAGTTGAAATACCTTGCTGGCGACATGCCCTCATCAGCTTTCCCCACCCTTTGTTACAAGAAGGGCTATCTATTCTTGATACACCCGGGTTAAATGCTTTAGGTACAGAGCCTGAACTAACATTAAGCATGCTACCCAGTGCTCAAGCGATCATTTTTGTTTTAGCGGCTGATACCGGCGTGACAAAAAGTGACTTGGAAATGTGGAAAAACCATGTTTGCAGCTCAAGAGGACATAACAAACAAGGCTTGGCCGTTGTTATGAATAAAATTGATGCCATGTGGGATGATCTTGCCGGTGAAAATGGCTATGAAGATTCCATTAAAAAACAAATTAAAGCCTCTGCAACGATTTTAGACTTGAGTGAAGATGTCATATTTCCTGTCTCTGCAAAACAAGCATTACTGGCTAAAGTTAAATCAGACCCTGAGTTGCTAGAAAAAAGTCGCCTAAGTAGTCTAGAGACCTATTTATCAGACTCTATATTAAAGCAGCGTCGAACCATTCTTATGGAAACTGTTCATAAGGAGATAGGTTTTTTAGCTTCGGAATCGACTAATTTAACTGATTCAAAATTGTCCAATGCCTTAAAACAACTTGAAGAATTTAAAAAAGTTGATTTTGAAAATAAGGACATGACAGGCAAATTAATGGCAGAAACCCGAGATCGCCAAAATGCCTACATGTCGAATGTTGAAAATTTTCAGGCCAGTCGCAAAGTATTTTCTGTGCAAGCAAAAATGCTGATTGATTCATTTGCCAAAGAGAAAATTGAAGCCATTATTAATAATACTAAACAGGATATGGCCAAAAGTTTAACAACTTACGGCATGAAACAAAATATCCGGAAATTATTTGATGACCTGCGCGATTTATTGCAAGATTCTGTTGATATCACCAATGAAACTCGTCGTTTAGTTAAAGCCATCCATAAAAAATTTCAGGATGAATATGGCTTTAAAGAAATCGAACCACAATTATTTTCTATCAAACAATACCAGTTTGAATTAGAACAAATTTTTGACGAGGGTGAAGCCTTCCGCAGCAGTGCCAAAACCACAATGACAGAACAAAGTATTGTTGTAAACAAACTGTATAGCACCTTAATTTCCAAGGCTCAACACACGCTACAGCAAGCCCATAAAGACTCTAAAACATGGAGCGGTAGTGTTTTAACGCCTCTTATGCATCAAATTAAAGACCATAAGAAACAAATTGAAAGTCGCTTACAATTACTTAGAAAGATCAGTGACTCCAAAGGAAGTGTGGCTGAAAATATTGCTCAATTAGAAGCTGAATTGGCGCCCCTAAAGAAACAACGAACTGAACTTGCAATGATCATTAAATCCATGCGCTTAGAAGAGTACTCTGCAAAAGTAGAATAGGCTTAATTTATTAACCCTCAAAACACACGATTGTATTTTGAGGGTTTACTATATTTTTTTAAAAATCAAATCCCACACCCCATGCCCTAAACGCAAGCCGCGGTTCTCAAACTTTGTAAGCGGCCTATAATCTGGACGCGGACAATAACTATTATCAACACTGTCATTTCTTAATCCAGTAGCAACAGACAATGTATTCAACATATCTTTTGCATAGTGTTCCCAATCCGTTGCCGCATGAAAATAGCCTCCTGCTTTGAGCTTTTTCTGCAATAGAGCTGTAAAACTTGGACGTACAATACGGCGTTTATGGTGTTTTCTTTTATGCCATGGATCAGGGAAAAACAAATGCATCCCAGCAAGTGAATTATCCGATATCTTCTGTTCTAATATTTCAATCGCATCATGATGATAAATCCTGACATTTGTAAGCCCTTTTTGCTCAAGCAACAGCATTAAATGCCCGACGCCCGGTCTATGCACT
>DAOWHF010000230.1:0-3839 GCA_030641565.1 Methylomarinum sp. | reverse complement strand
GTCAGTTTATGGGTTTCATAAAGTGCTTGAGCAATATTCAGTACATCTTGAGCACCGTACCCCCAGCGTCTTGAAGCTTCTTGCTGCAAACCTGATAGGTTATAAAGTAATGGCGGTGGCTGTTTCTTTCTGGCCGTTGTTGCTGTTGTCACCACCCCCATTTGCTGCTGACAGCGATCAATCACTGCTTGAGCCTCTTGTTTATCTAAGCATTGTTTTTTCTCGTCACCATGCGCTTTTGGATTGTGCCATTTTGTTTCTAACAATTCGCCTTTAATGCCATTATTAGTTTTGAAGTAGGCCATGACTTCGTAATAAGGTACGGCCTTGAAATTTAAAATTTCCCTATCACGTTTAACGATCAAAGCCAAAGTTGGCGTTTGCACTCGCCCCACTGAGCGGACTTGTCGGTCATTAGCTAATAAGGTAAAAGCTCTGGTTAAATTCATGCCTATCAACCAGTCAGCTCTACCTCTGGCTAAACCAGAATAATAAAGTGGCTCGGTTTCTTCACTGGGCTTTATTGTTTCTAATGCCCTTTTGATACTCACGGTATCTAGTGCAGATAACCATAACCTGCGGCTTGATCCTTTATAGTTAAAATAATCCAATACCTCTCTGGCAATAGTTTCGCCTTCGCGATCAGCATCGGTTGCTATCACCACACTATGACACCGTTTTAACAGATTTTTTATGACCGTTAGTTGTTTACTGGTGGACTTTTTGGGTGCCATTTTCCAGTCTTGCGGCAATATTGGTAAATGGGCTAGTGACCAGCGCTTGTATTTTGCATCATATTCGTCGGGTGGGATCATTTCCAGCAAATGACCAATACACCAGCTGACGATTAGTTTATCGCCTTGAAGAAAGCCATCACCTCGTTGGTTTGCACCAAGAATTCTGGCGATATCACGGCCTTGTGAGGGTTTTTCACAGAGATAAAGTTCGTAGGTGGTTTGTGATCTGCTGGCCAAAATGTACTCACAAAGTTAATGTTATTTTGAAACCAGCTATTTTACTGAATCATCAACCACACGGTTTTTTTTGTTTGCCTAGTTTGCCTAAGTACTGCCTTTTTTTAAACTTGCCATTCTCATAAAGGGGATCTGTTTCAATCTCAATAAAGGCAGAAAAAGGTGATCCCAAAAATAGTCCTGATTCTTGAAGGTTTATTTTCGCTTCAAACTGACGATATTGCTTCATAGTGGATGCACCCTTGGCATATTGAAAAATACGCCAGTCTGAAATATTATATTTTTTCCAGCGTTCATCCTTATTTTTAGGTGATGAACCTTGCCATTTAACGGTTGTTTGTCTGATGCCACCTAGTTTCTTAGAGGCTGACCGATCAACATGAATCCGTTCATTTCTAATGACAGGATCAATATTCACATGAAAATAAAACCTGAATTGTTCATATCCATTTTTTGTTATGTCCGCAGGTACATCAGCGGCTAAAAATAACCATTCATCTTTTAAAGCCGCATTGATATGACTTAATCGGTCAGGACTTTCAGGGTGATCTAGCCCTGTATCATGTTGTAAAAAATCTTTATGGTAATAATAGAGGGTGGTCATTTCAGTATAAAATGGAGTTGATTGTTTACATTCTACCTACAGGTAGTTGTTAAGAGTTATAGTAAATAATGATTAGAAAATCTTTATTCAAAGAGGTTAACCGACTGTTACTAGCTCTATTGCTAATTCAGTTAATAACAGGCTGCACTCCGAACATCCACCCTGCGGGTATTGCTGTTTCAAACGGTCAAATTGTAAATAATTTGTTTATTACCCCCGATGGAACGGAGTTACCATTAAAATCATGGAAACCGTCTGAACAGGGCATTAAATCCATCATTATTGCTATTCATGGCTTTAATGATTACAGCAATTTTTTCCAGCAAACAGGCAATTATTTCAGCCAACATAACACACTATCTTATGCTTATGATCAACGTGGTTTTGGCAGAACCAAAAACCGAGGGCTATGGGCAGGCATTGATACTTACAGCTCTGATTTAGCCTGTTTTATTCGATTAGTAAAAGATAAGCATCCAACTATTCCCGTTTTTCTATTAGGTGAAAGTATGGGAGGTGCTATTGTTATTTCTACTGTAACCCAATCTTCAGCATTACCCGTTGATGGCGTTATTTTAGTGGCTCCAGCTGTGTGGGCAAGAGAGACTATGCCTTGGTATCAAAATGTATTGCTATGGACTTTGTCTCATACGGTTCCATGGATGACTTTGACAGTTAGTGATTTAGATATTAAACCTTCTGATAATATTGATATGTTGATTGCTTTAGGCCAAGACCCTCTTGTTATAAAAGAAACACGTGTTGAATCGATTAGTGGATTGACTGATTTAATGGATCACGCCTTTTCCAGCGCTAATCGTATTTCAACAAACACCCTAATACTTTATGGTGAGAAAGATGAGATTATTCCCAAAGAACCAACTTACCAATTTCTTCATAACCTAACCACTGACAAATCCAATCACCCTCTTATTGCTTTTTATGAAAACGGTTACCATATGTTATTACGTGATCTTCAGGCTTCTATTTTGTGGCAAGATATTAATGTCTGGATAAACTCATCATCTTCATTACCTTCTGGAGCAGATAAAAGAGCTTTGGAATTACTTAATAATTAAGGTCACATAAACAAAAGGGTCATTGCAATTCACTGTGGTTATTCACAAGTAGATAAAGCCGATTTAACTCTTCTTCAAGTGTATTATCTGGCATCATCGATTCTGCACGTGCATACCAATAATTTGCATTAGATAAATCACCTTCTATTCTATGCAAATAGCCGTGTATAAGGCACGACGTCTTATCTGAATGTGATTGAATTAACTGATGAGCAATATCCCATTCACCGTCTTTCGCATAGTTTAAAACTTTACTGTAATCACATATCATCTATTACTCCCAGTAGTGATTATTCGATTCATTGATAGTAGCTGTTTTATTAAAACCAGTCAGTGCTTTTTTACAACACTGGTAACTATTATTTTTTAATATAATGCTAACAGTCGGCTTTCTTATCAATACATTATTTTAATGTTTTCTTCAATTATTGCTGCTAAGGTATTTATTGTTTTCAATACAAAATCGACATCAAAACTGCTTGCATTATCAGCCCCATTTAGCTTCCCCACACTCCATCTTTGAATGGTCACTATAGCCTGCAACTGTTAGAATTTTAAATTATTTAACACTCAGCTATTTTGAATGACCTTTATTACAGAGCCGACGCATTATCACAAGACTGTTTTATCAGACCTTCAAGGCTCATGGTCTTTGCTACGCGAGTCTGTAGTTGAAAATTATAATTTTGATAATGCAGCCAAACTCCTTTTTCATATTGATGAAGCGACCAGCTGGGAATCGGTTCGCAACCTAGCTATTATGAAAAATTCATTTATCTTAATCAAAAATATCGCTCTACAGTCCCATGCACCTCAAGTTATTTTAGAGGCTATTGAAGAGGTTCAATATGATTTAGATGAAACACTACAGGCATTAAAAGATGGTGAAATATCTTAATCTCAGCTAAAAATATCACTAATTCCGGTTGATGTTGATAGAAAGGATGTTGAGGTTTGGTTTCAATATGAAGCACGGGTAGGACAGCGAGGAACGGTGACTCGTATTTGGGCGAATAAAGACACACGCCCTCGCATTATTCGACAACAGCAATTTAACGCAGCCTATTTATTTGGTGCTGTATGTCCTGCTAATGGCAAAGCTGCCGGCATTGTTACGCCCAAAGCAAATACTGAAGGCATGCAATACCATCTTGATGTAATTTCCAGTTCAGTGACAGAAGG
>DAOWHF010000367.1:0-5224 GCA_030641565.1 Methylomarinum sp. | reverse complement strand
TGGGATCAGACATGAACATCAATGCAAAACAGTTACCCGCATATATATCATCATTACTCCGTGCTGATGTATATGATCATGCCGTAGAAAATATTCAGCTGATAGAAACCCATATTTCATGGGTCATTCTAACGGGGCCTTTTGCATACAAAATAAAAAAACCAGTCAACTTAGGCTTCCTTGATTTTTCCACACTCGAAAAGCGTCATTTTTATTGCAATGAGGAGTTACGATTAAATTCCAGATTGGCACCTGCTATCTACCTTAAGGTTATTCCAATAACTGGTTCAGAGGATCACGCAGCTTTCGCAGGTTCCGGTAAGATAATCGAATACGCTATTAAGATGGTTCAGTTTCCACAACAAATGCAAATGGACCATATGCTTGCAGCGAGTTTGCTCCAAACAGAGCATATTGATGCCCTTGCTGCCATGGTGGCAGAGTTTCATCAACATACTGGTGTTGCCAACAAAGACATTAACTATGGCTCACCCGAACAAATCTACCACCCCATTAAAGAAAACTTTATTCTGCTTCAGCAACTGCTTAGTGATGACATAGCTACTGCACAGCTTACCGCTTTAGAAAGTTGGAGTCAGGCTACATTTAAGCGATTAAAGCCCATACTCGCACAACGTAAACATGATGGTTTTATTCGTGAATGTCATGGTGACTTACATTTACGCAATCTGGTTTTCATTAATGAAATGCCCGTCGCCTTCGACTGTATTGAATTTGACCCTGAACTACGCTGGGTTGACAGCATTAGCGACCTTGCTTTTCTGATTATGGATTTACAGGATCGTCAGCAAACTGATTTTGCCCAGCGCTTATTAAATGCTTATCTTGAAAAAACAGGTGATTACGCCGCGGTTCAGATATTACCTTTTTATTTGGTTTACCGCGCCATGGTCAGAGCTAAAGTAGAGGCTATCCGTGCATCACAAATGGCAAGTAACTCAAAACTACAAGATGAAGCCAAGCAGGCTTGCTATGGTTACCTTAAATTAGCCCAATCTTACCTGCATGCAAGCACGCCAATGTTAATCATCACCTGTGGCATGTCGGCGTCAGGTAAAAGCACGCTGACGCAACCTTTAGTCGAAAAATTGGCTGCCATTCGAGTTCGTTCCGATGTCGAACGAAAACGCCTGTTTAAATCAGCACATAAAAGCGATAGCCCAGAGACTTTTAACGCGGGTATATATACATCCGAAGCCACGCAAAAAACCTATCAGCACTTGGCTGAATTGGCAGAGCAACTATTAAACGCAGGTTACCCTGTCATTATTGATGCGACGTGCCTGAAATATGAGCAACGGAATCTATTCCGTCAGGTTGCTGCCAGAAATACTGTACCGTTTGTTATTGTTGAGTTTACTGCTCAACCCAACACCTTACGCCAACGTATCAATAGCAGAAAAAAAGAAGCTTCAGATGCTGATCAATCAATACTCGAACAGCAACTACTTAACTGGCAAGCATTACATAAAAATGAACTACCTGATGTGATAAGCATTAATACCGAATCATCAACTAAGATTGATTCGTTGGTCAACAAGATAACAATGCTAACTTCCCTCCAATCTCAACAATAGATTATCCACTTTTTAAAAGACAGTAGACACCTACTCTATTATTCCTTTATCGAAAAAAGGCCGAGACTTGATAAAAGTTTATTGCATTTGGTATTTTGCTTGTCTAATGACTTTTAATACTCACTGAGAGCTAAAAACACAGACAACTTGGAAGAGAAAAAACTAAGAATGTACTTCTGTCAGTTACAAATCGGTCACATACCGAAAGACTGAAAGCTTAAATACTATAATGGAATCTTACTGAGAATTACTAAAAACATTTAGAGATTGGAGCGGGAAACGAGATTCGAACTCGCGACCCCGACCTTGGCAAGGTCGTGCTCTACCAGCTGAGCTATTCCCGCTAATCACTAAATTGTTTAGTATCGATAAAATCTATTGGAGGCTGCTGGCGGAGTCGAACCGCCGTAGATGGATTTGCAATCCACTGCATAACCGTTTTGCTAAGCAGCCTTAGATAAAAATCAAATAAAAAAGCCGCGAATTTCGCGGCTTTTTTTAAATATTGGAGCGGGAAACGAGATTCGAACTCGCGACCCCGACCTTGGCAAGGTCGTGCTCTACCAGCTGAGCTATTCCCGCTAATCAATTTATTCGTTTATTATAGCGACTAAACCAAAATTGTCAATACTTAATTTAGGTTAGTTGCAACAGCCCAACCTTTTCTACCAGCACATTCACCGTCAAGCACTTCAACTTCAACAAATTTTGCCTTACCAAACGCTTCTTGTATTTGAACAAGTTTAACTTTTGTCCCTTGTGGCATATGCTTACACTCATCGCCATCTTTATCTGCACTATCATCATATGCAGCAATCGAACCTGGAACAGCAACCAGTCTGATAGTTGCTAATGGATCATAAGTATTAACACCCTTTAAAGTATAGTTTTGCCCTATTGATAAATCGACCGTTTTAGATACAGGAAGATGCTTTTTATCCCCACCACTCATCATCATAATAAGTACAACAAGTACCAAACCACCAATCCCACCAAAGAATACTTTAGGGTTTGATTCTTTTAATTCCATTACCTTAGAAATTATATTATTTACAGCATTTGATGATTCTTCTACTGCTTGACTAGTTGATTCTTCAGACTCATTAACTGAATCGACAGACTCATTAGAATTTTCGTCATTACTCATTCTTTTTTCCTCACATAAAAAGATTTTTTAAAACGCATAAACAAACTGTTTTTAAGCGCTACCACACATTTAAAACAACTCAAACCAAGCTTATTCACCATCATTAGCAAAAGTATTTTGGTATACGTTTCTTTATTATTATAATTTGAACAGCTAAAGGTATCATGCTGAGAAAACTTTTCAAGTCATGATTAGCTAAACCACCTTATTTTTTCACACCCCTATGCTAAAAAACAACCTAAAACTCATTAAACATTGTTAAGATTCCATTCTTTATGAGCCGTCGCACTCCACAAAACCACTACCGTTAACTTTAAATGGGCTCTAAATAAAGTCATAGCCTTGCTTCTTAACCTGCTGAGATAATTGTTTATCTTCAATGCGACGGCATTCAAACTGCCAATAGCCTAACCCTATATTTTTTCTCTCACCTAAAACAACAGGAAAATCCTCAGTATTCATAAACATCCTCATTACATCACCATCTTTGTGCATGAAAGACTCTAGAATGATAAAACTTTTTTCGCCCGATTCATTTTTTACGCCATATAGCAGTGCTTTATGCTGCTCACTATCTGAATTATCCGCAATATTTTTATAAGTCACCGCATACGATATTGCCGTTAAGGCCGCTAGTTCAAATACTATCAGCCCATCCTGCTTTGGCATCGTTATTTTTTTAACAATACCTAAGGCACGCTTACTCTTTGGCTCCTTAGTTTGTCTAAAACTAACCAGACTACCAATTGACAATACGCCTTCATTGCCGAATTTACATGATAACTCTCTATCCGAAAAAGACTCAGCCAAAACTTCAGCACCCGTATCACCAGCTGGCTCTGTCATGCCTTGCAATGAATGAGTGGCCTCCAGCCCTACAGCAATATAACGATCCAGGCGATCAGCAAAAAAGGGAGTTCCTTGTAACTCAAAACCTTTCCAGCATTGCAACATATATTCAAACAAACCCAATGGTATTTTTTCCGACACATTATTAAAAGAACTCATTGAGCTAAATCTTGCCTCATCTTGACTGCTAAATTTATCTTTTTTCTCAAGCGCCTTATATAACTTAACCAAATTAAGATACCTGACTGATGAATCTACTTGCCCTCCATCATGATCAAAATAAGGGTGAGTATCCTCATCCATCAAAATAATGCACTGCACATCCTGATGACTAACAGGTTTTTTTTCTATACCTACATACTGACTAATTTTTCCGATAAAATGATAGGCATCCTGAATTTCTTTTTGCATCAAACCAGAAGGATCAGCAAGACTTAGCAGCAACACTTGCTTATAACTGTCTTCAATTGTACTAACTTTACCGGATAAACTGGTTTGATCGGGGACTTTAGCCGTTTCCTTTTTAATTTTTACACTTAATTTATAAAGCGAATGCAAATCAATCCATACCCAACCGGGTACAGACAAAAACATCATATATTGAGTTACAACAATACCACTTAAGCCTTTAATGGTTCGTTGAATCGCTAAGACTGCGCCCTTCCCTTGAAACCAGCCTATATCACGCCGGGTTAGCTCACGCACCACCATCCAATAACCGATAGTAAAATGCTTTTCGAGTAATACAAGTAGATCCAGGATTTTCTGTTCATTTTCCCCTTTCGGAAAACCAGAACGAATTAAACGAGAACGTAGAGACTCTTCAATGCTTAAAAATTGAGATCTTAATAACTCCAAAATTTCCAATCGTTGTTGAGCTGGCATTTCAAGAGTGTTTAACTCTTCAAGAAAATCAAAAAACAAACGCGTAGCCAAGCTAGGATTTGCAACCGGCAAATCTGAAACCCATTGACTTACAGCTGATTTTTCATAAGACGCTAACAGCTGTTCATTTGTTTGCTGAGCAGGAATAACAAGAAAAAAAGAATTTTTCACAAACGACCCGGTGATTAATAATTTGTTTTAGATAACTAGTTTAGCCTATCTTAGAGGAATTTAGCTGAACATTTCAACTATTTGCACTACCTTCCTCCTTTTTTAGTCATCATACCTTTAGATGGGTTATAACCTATAATTGCGGCTGTCATAAAAATACAGAATGCACAAAAAGTATAAACAAAGGCATATGCATTAAACTGACCATAAAAAGCGAACCGTATCAATTCAACTGCCTGAGAAAATGGATTATACAGCGCAAGATCATGCAGTAGCGCACTCGACTCTTTTACTTTCCATAAAGGATACAAAGCGGTAGACATAAAAAACATGGGGAAAATCACAAAATTCATCACCCCGGCAAAGTTTTCTAGCTGTTTAATAAATGATGATAGTAATAAGCCCAAAGCCCCCAACATCAAACCTGACAGCATTAATGCAGGCAACACCCATAGATAACCTTGCCAAGGTGCTTCAATATCATAAAACCAGGCAATCATTAAAAATACATAAACCTGAAGAATAGAGACTGCAACCCCTGCAATTAATTTACTCATCAATAAAAACCATCGAG
>DAOWHF010000354.1:0-2019 GCA_030641565.1 Methylomarinum sp. | reverse complement strand
TGACTTGTTAGAACTGCAATCTCAAGTCCTGGATTATGTAAAAGTAGTCGGTTTAAATTTGGAAATTGATGATGCAGAAGGCTATGCCTGGTTGACTCAAACCATACCTGATGAAGATGAAAAAGACCCTTTACCGCGGTTAATTGCTCGTCGCCCGTTAAGTTATCCGATTAGTTTGCTTTGTGTATTGTTGCGTAAAAAAATGGCAGAGGCGGACAGTTCTGGTGCGGAAACGCGGGTGATAGTCTCAAAGCAGGAATTGATTAATACCATGTTGGTTTTTATGCCAGAGAAAAGTAATGAAGCACAGATTGCTGCTTCTATTAATGCCACCATTAATAAAGTTGCTGAGTTAGGTTTTTTAAGGAAATTAAAAAACGATGCTGAAAACATGGAAATTCAGCGCATTATTATTGCCTTGGTCGATGCTGACTGGACCGCGGATTTTAACGAAAAATTACGAATTTATAAAGAATATGCACAACCAACAGATTGAAATGGATTTTGTCTCGGATGATAAATTAGCAGGGTTTAGACTACATCGTTTTGAGTTATTAAATTGGGGAACATTTGACAAGCATATCTGGAAAATTAAGCCTGATGGTGAAAATGCATTATTAACAGGTGATATTGGTTCAGGCAAATCAACGGTGGTTGATGCTTTAACCACCTTATTAGTCCCTACCCAAAAAATCACCTATAACAAGGCGGCTGGTGCAGAAGGCAAAGAGCGTAATTTAAACTCTTATGTGCGAGGGCATTATAAAAGCGAAAAAGATGCTGAGAATTTATCCGCTAAACAAGTCGCATTACGTGATACCAATAACTACAGTGTACTGCTTGGGTATTTTTATAATGCAGGTTATGACAGCCATGTCACTATTGCCCAAGTTTTCTGGTGTAAAGAGGATCAAAACCAGCCGGCCCGGTTTTATTGTTTGAGTAATGAGGCATTAACGATTGCTGAGCATTTTTCTCAGTTTGGTAGCGATATTCTTGATTTAAAGAAACGTTTGAAGCGACGATCTCATCTACAGCTATTTGAGTCCTTTAAAGATTATTCGGCAGAATTTCGACGTCAATTAGGCATAGAAAGCGAACAAGCTTTAGAATTGTTGTATCAAACCGTTTCGATGAAAGCGGTGGGTAACCTGACTGAATTTGTCCGTACCCACATGCTGGAAGAGCCGCCAGTGCAAGAACGAATCATATCGATTTGTCGAGAGTTTGAAAATCTTAATCGAGCGCATGAAGCAGTATTAAAAGCTAAGGATCAGTTGTTGTTATTGAAACCGATGTTAAGCGATTACGCGACTTATCAAGTAAACGAACAACAACACAGCGATAAAACTCGTTGTCGTGAAGCCTTGGATGCTTTTTTTGCTCAGCATAAAACTGAGTTACTTCAATTTCGTATCGCTAAACGTGAAATAGAGCTAGAGAAGCAGCAGAAACGCCTAGAGCGTCAAAATGCTGAATTAAATGAATCACGTGTGGCTCAACACCATTTAAAGCAAAGCATTGAAGACAATGGTGGGCGACGTTTAGATGAAATTACCCTTGAAGTCAGCCGATTAGAAAATACCCGGCAGTTAAAAAAACAACAAGCCTCACGTTATCAAGTTTTTTGTGAGCAACTGGCTTTAACTTTGGCGCATGACAGCGATAGTTTCCTTGATAATCGTTTTCAAGCAGATCATAGACAGCAGCAGATTGAAAGCAAACAAACGGATGTTGATAAACAAAAGATAGATACCACTATTGCAGTTAATCAACACAAAGCACAGGTTGCTGAGTTGCAAGAGGAAATTAATTCCTTAAAAAAACGCCAAAGTAATATTCCGTTAAATAACCTTCGTATACGTCAGCAATTGGCAGAAACTATTGGTGTGGCGGCGGAAGAATTGCCGTTTACCGGTGAGCTATTAAAGGTTGATGAAACCGAACAAGCCTGGGAAGGTGCGATAGAGCGAGTCATGCACAATTTTGGTTTGAGCTTGCTGGTATCTGAGGCGCATT
>DAOWHF010000103.1:0-4468 GCA_030641565.1 Methylomarinum sp. | reverse complement strand
TTAAATACATTGGTGGGAATAAAAGCAGAAGAGAAAAATATTGAATTACATTTTGCGATTGCTCAAGATGTACCGCTTTTTTTATTGGGAGATCCTTTACGTATAGGGCAAATATTACTAAATTTAGTCGGTAATGCGATTAAAATTACTGATACTGGCGACATTATAGTGAAAATTGAGTTAGTTGAAGACGGTATCCTTGCTGACCCAGAGCTGATGTTAAAATTCACTGTAAAAGATACTGGTATAGGATTGCAGCCAAAACAAATTGAGGAATTGTTTAAGCCATTTGTTCAAGCAGATATCTTCACTTCGCGAATTTATGGTGGTACTGGCTTGGGGCTAACTATCAGTAAGCAGCTAGTCGAATTAATGGGAGGCAAAATTACTGTTGAAAGTGAGTTTGGCTTGGGTAGTGATTTTATTTTTACTCTTTGCTTAAATCAGAGTAATGATATTGCGGCTAAAAAACCAACCGTTTTACCCATAAGTTGCCAAGGTACAAATGTATTGGTGGTCGATGACAATGCGCCTGCACGTGAAATTTTGAAGACTTATCTTGAGTCCTTTGAGTTTAATGTTAGTTTGGCATGTTCTGGTGAAGAAGCAATCATAGTGTTAGAAAATGCCCATGAGAATCCGTACTCATTAGTGTTGCTGGATTGGAAGATGTCTGGAATGGATGGGATTCAGACGGCTAAAATGATTAAGGAAAGTAAAAGAATTGTCTCCATACCAACCATTATTATGGTGACAGCCTATGCTAAAGAGGATGTGTTGCCCAAAGTAAAGGCACTTGAGTTGGCGGGTGTGATAGTTAAACCGGTTAATCCTTCTTATTTGTTTGACACCGTCATAAGTACTTTGCAAACTGAGCGTGTCATAGATGGTGTTGATAAAAACAGCATTACAAAACCTGCTGAAGATAAGTGGATCAATAGACTTAAAGGCAGAAAAATTCTGGTCGTTGATGATAATTCTATTAATCAGCAAGTTGCTCAAGCGTTATTAGAATATGAAGGGCTTGGCGTTACTTTGGCAGATAATGGTCAACAAGCGGTTCAAATGGTTAAGGATATGCAGTTTGATGCTATATTAATGGATTTGCAAATGCCTGTTATGGATGGTTTTGAAGCAACTCAGTTGATACGCTCAGAAAATCTTTATTCCGATTTGCCAATTATTGCATTAACAGCATATGCACGAGAGAAAGAAAGAGAAAAATGCCTAAGTTATGGAATGCAAGATTGTGTCAGTAAACCGATTGATATAGATCAATTGTTATTGATGTTTAGTCAATATATCAAGGAAGAAGATACTGCGCATAATCATAGTGTTGTTGAGTTAGTTTGCCCTATGACTGGGGAAGGATTAGGTGTAAAAAACATTCAATTATCAGGACTGGATATAGCCGCTGGAATAAAAAATGTAGCAGGGCATGAGCAGATTTACTTTAAATTATTACTAGACTTTGAACAGCAGTTTACGGATGTTTTGCAAAGGATCAAATCTAGCCTAGAATCTGATAACAAAGTACAGGCAAAACAATTGGCTCATGGGCTAAAAGGTGTTGCTAGTAATATTGCCGCATTTGATTTGGCTAGCAGAGCGGTAGACTTAGACGTTGCTCTAAAAGAGCCGCAGAAAGGATTGGCTCTAGCGATAGAGGGGGTTGAGCATGCATTACATCAAGTGCTATCAGATATAAAAACCGTATCAACTTACAATCAAGAACATGTAGAGGTCGTCGATCACAATAAGGCGCCAGATTATGATCTGGCAAATAAAGAACTGACAAAATTAACTGAGTTGCTTATGTTAAATAGCTTGGATATTGATTGGTGTTTTGATGTGATTAGAGAATCTTTGGCTAATTCCGAGTTTACTGAGGAGGTTAAGCAATTAGGTCAGTGTATTAGTGTTTTTGATTTTAAAACCGCTTTGTCACATACTCAGGAGTTAGTACAAAAATTACCTGTAGAGCAAGTTGATCATGTCATTGAGAAAACTGAAATAGATAACAAACCTCGAATATTGATTGTCGATGATATGCCTGTCAATATAAAAGCTTTGGCTCAAGTTTTGAGAGATGAATATGTTATTCAAGTAGCTAATAATGGTTATGACGCAGATTCTATTTTAAAAATAAGCCCACAAGCGGATTTAATTCTTTTGGACATTGAAATGCCGGGTATTAATGGTTATGAATTATGCCAAGAATTAAAAGAAAATGAACGAACAAAAAATATTCCTGTTATTTTTATTACTGGGCGAGCAGAAGCGATAGATGAAAAAATAGGTCTGGAGATGGGGGCTGTCGATTATATTGTTAAACCATTTAACAATGCGGTGGTTAAGGCCAGGGTTAAGACCCATATAGAATTAAAACGTCAGGGCGATTTACTGGAACAGTTAGCTAGTCAGGATGGGTTGACAGGCATTGCTAATCGACGCAAGTTTGATGAAGTTATAGAACTGGAATGGCTAAGATCACGAAGATCAAAAAAACCATTGTCTGTCATTTTTGTTGATGTGGACCATTTTAAGAGCGTAAATGATATATATGGACATGCTGTAGGCGATCAATGTTTGATTGTAGTTGCCGAGACAATCAAAAGCTGTCTTAAACGAAAACCAGATATTGTTGCCCGTTATGGCGGGGAAGAATTTGTTCTTGTCTTACCAGAAACGGATGCTAAGTCTGCATTGTTGCTCGCTGAAACCATACGGCTTAAAGTTGAACAACTTAAGATACCTTGTGCCCAAACACAAGGTTTTATCTCGTTAACTATAAGCCTAGGTTTGGCAACAGTGAAGCCAACAATGGATCTTAGCGCGAGTGATTTAGTCGCTGTCGCTGATAAAGCTGTCTATAAAGCTAAATCATGTGGTCGTAACCAGGTAAAAGAAGGGGTAATAATACCGTAAATAGATTGAGCTATGTAGCATGTATTCAGGTTAGAATATTCCAAAATGGATTGCTATTTAATAATATAATTAATTATTAAAGCTATAACTCCCTTTATTTAAATAAAATTGTGATGAAAAAAATAATAATAATTTTAATGGCATTGGGCTTTTCTAAGCTGACGATGGCTTTAACGCCTGATCCAGTTATAGTTGCAACATTGGATGAAGAATTAAATTGGTTACAAGCCGAGTCTGTCATTTTTTCAGCTTCAAGGACTGAGCAGCGTGTGCTAGAGACTGCCGCTGCGGTGTTTGTGATAAGTCAGCAGGATATTAAGCGTTCTGGTGTTAATTCAGTACCTGAGGCTTTGCGTATGGTTCCTGGTTTGCAGGTAGCAAAGGTAAATTCAAATACTTGGGCTATTAGTTCGCGTGGCTTTAATGCAACAGATTCAAATAAGCTATTGGTAATGATTGATGGTAGAACTGTCTATCATCCGGTCTTTTCAGGGACATTGTGGCGAACAAAAGATGTCATGTTGGAAGATGTAGAGCGTATTGAAGTGATCAAGGGATCTGGAGCTACTATGTGGGGTTCTAATGCGGTCAACGGGGTTATCAATGTTATTACCAAAAAAGTGCGCGATACACAGGGAGTCTTAGCAACAGCGGGTGGCGGTACAGAAGAAAGAGCATTTGCTTCTATGCGTTATGGTGGTCAATTAAATGATAATGTGGATTACCGAGCCTATGTTAAATATGCCAAGCGAGATGATTTAAAGTCGACTACCAGTGCAAATGGTAATGACGATTGGGAGAATATACAAGGTGGCTTTAGGGTTGACTCAGAATTAACTGATAAAGATAGTGTGACTTTACAAGGTGATATATACCGAGGTAATGCGGGCAGTTATAGGACGATAGTTGCTCCTGTTGCGCCGACATCTAAAGCTGGTAATGTTGGAGAAAGTTTTTCCGGCGGCAATGTATTAAGTAAATGGTCGCATACGCTTTCAGCAACAGCTGGGTATTCAATGCAATTGTATTTCGATCAGACAGAAGATGAAACTTATTTTTCAACCATTAATGATTCTGTAAAGACGCTGGTTAGAACTTATGATGCTGATTTTCAGAATCATTTTCAGTTGCAATCTTGGCAAAATGTAACTTGGGGGCTGGGTGTACGTCACGTTACAACAAACATTAATAATTCGGTTAATTTTTCTTTTAAAACACTAAAGCGCGATTCAACTTTATATAACGGATTTATTCAGGACGAGCTAACATTACTGCCTGATACACTAAAATTTATTATTGGTTCTAAATTTGAGCATAATGATTTTAGTGGTTTTGAAGTTCAACCCAATGCCAAATTGATTTTTATGCCTGATAAAAAGCAAACGGTATGGGCTTCGGTTTCACGTTCGGTCAGGATTCCCAATCGATTGGAACATGATCTGCAATCCTTATATATAGCTCAAGATCCATCAACGGGTGTTTTTGGTGTTGGTCAAGGTAATAGCAATTTAGATTCTGAACAACTTATGTCTTATGAACT
>DAOWHF010000175.1:0-2339 GCA_030641565.1 Methylomarinum sp. | reverse complement strand
TTTTTCAGCAGGGCAAGAACAAGACCCAGTAAAGTCTTTTTCGGGTGGCTGGCGTATGCGCTTAAACTTGGCGCAAGCATTAATGTGTCGTTCAGATGTGTTGTTATTAGATGAGCCAACTAACCATCTGGATTTAGATGCCGTGATCTGGTTACAGGACTGGTTGTGCAAATACCCCGGGACTTTATTATTGATTTCGCATGACCGGGATTTTTTAGATTCAATTGCCGATCATATTATTCATATCGAACAGAATAAAGCCGAAATTTATACCGGTAATTATTCCTTATTTGAAAAAATGCGTGCAGAAAAACTGGCGCAGCAACAAGCCTCATTTGTAAAACAACAGCGTGAAATTGAACATATCCAAAGTTTTATTACTCGTTTTAAAGCGCAAGCGACCAAAGCCAGGCAAGCACAAAGCCGAGTAAAAGCATTGGAACGCATGGAGGTGATTGCCCAGGCGCATGTAGATTCACCTTTTAACTTTAGTTTTCCTGCCCCTAAAAAGATGCCTAATCCTTTGTTGCAAATTGAACAGGCGGATATTGGTTATGGCGATAAAGTGGTGATTAAAAATACCAGTTTAACCATTACACCAGGCGATAGAATAGGGCTGTTGGGGCCGAACGGTGCAGGCAAATCAAGCTTAATTAAAGTATTAGCTTCTGATATGCAGCCGTTAACAGGTAAGCTGAAAACAGCCGATGCATTGAATATTGGCTATTTTGCCCAACACCAATTAGAACAGTTACGACTGGATGAATGTCCTCTCTGGCATTTGCAACAGCTGGATAAGCAAGCGACAGAAAAAGATTTACGCAATTTTTTAGGAGGCTTTGATTTTAAAGGCGATAAGGTTGTGGAAAATGTCAGGCCTTTTTCGGGAGGAGAAAAAGCGCGTTTGGTACTGGCATTATTAGTCTACCAAAACCCTAATTTATTATTATTGGACGAGCCAACCAATCATCTGGATTTAGAAATGCGTCATGCTTTGAGTATGGCATTACAGGATTATCAAGGGGCAATTGTGGTGGTCTCGCATGATCGACATTTATTGCGCTCAGTGACTGATCAGTTAGTATTAGTTGCTGATGGCAAGGCAATACCGTTTGATGGTGACCTGGATGATTATCGTAGCTGGTTAACCGAACAGAAAAGAGCGTTGGCAGAGGTAAACACAGAAACTTCAACCAATGACTCAGGTATTTCTCGAAAAGAACAGCGAAAAAATGATGCCGAGCGCCGTAAGCGCTTAAAACCATTGTTAAATAAAGCAAAAAAAGCGGAGCAGGCGGTAGAGAAATATCATGCCGAACAAAAAGAATTAGAGCAACAATTGGCTGATCCTGATATATATAGTGATACAAAAAAAGAAATGCTAAAACAATTGCTGGCACAGAAAGTGGCTGTTGATAATGCCTTAGAGCAGGCAGAAACTGAATGGATGGATCTTGAAGAACAATTAGAGCGGGAAGATATTAACTAAGAAGGCTAAGTTATGTATGAGCTATTAAAATTATGTTTTGAGATATGTCTATTTAAAAAAGGACCTGAAGACATTCCCTATTCCAAGGCTTTGTTAGGATTATTAATCCCCGTGTATGCAGTGATTAGCTTTTTAATCTTAATTTTAAGCAGTGATATGCTCAGCGCCATATTACAAGTTGCCGTAGAAGTTTTGCTTATTCTTGGTTTAACGCACATTATCTTGTTTATTGCCAAAAAGTCGGCACGTTATCAGCAAACAGCCTGTGCCTTAATGGCGACGGATGCTTTAATTAGTCTTTTTGCATTACCGGCAATGGCCACTTTGGTTGGGCAGGGTACGGGGTTAGCTTTTATAACAGTCGTGGTATTAATGATTTGGCACTGGGTTATATCTGGGCATATTTTTAGTCATGCATTAGAGCAACCCTTTACTTTTGGATTGGGCGTTGCTTTTTTGTATATACTGGTCTCATATCAGGTAATGGCATTGTTGTTCCCTGAAATTTTAGTTGCAGAGTAGCGGAGAATTTAATGAGTCATTATAAACATATTTTGTTGGCTGTAGATTTTACTGAACACGGTGAGAATGTAGCAAAGAAAGCTCAAGAATTAGCTAAAGATAATCAAGCACAACTGAGTGTTGTACATGTGGTTGATGATTTACCGATTGTTGATGCCAGTTATGAATCTATTATTCCATTAGACGTTGGTTTAACTGAGCAGTTAATCAATATGGCCGAGCAGCGACTGATCAAAATGGCCAATAAATTGGCAATAGCTGAAGATAAACAATGGCTAGAGATAGGCAGTGCACCACTGGAGATAGTCAGAATTGCAGAAGAAAATGA
>DAOWHF010000064.1:0-5865 GCA_030641565.1 Methylomarinum sp. | reverse complement strand
GACGCTATGGATTATTAGCACCATCAGAACTTGCAGTAACGTAAGTTGCTGGATTCAACCGCCGTATGCGGAAAACCGCATGTACGGTGGTGTGGGAGAGGCAACGGGCGCAATCCCGTTTGCCCCGACCCGATCGGGAATTTAGTGTATAAAGCCCCCCGTATTACGCTTAAGCTTCATACGGGCTACATGATTTATGTGAATACCATTTATAAAAACAACCAGTTAAAATAGAATTTATTTTTTTGTCGTGTACAGAGGTAAATTAATTGAAACGTGGCACTATTTTTTTCTCTATGAAGAATGAATGCTTATATTAAATTGTATTTAACTAGTTGAAAGTTAAGTGTTATTTCTGGTGTTGGTGTGGCTGGAAATTTCGGTTTATCAGGATTAAATTTGGTATTTAGGTTGTTGTTACTGATTCAGGTTATAATGCATGCCATTTTTGAATTCAATCGCTAGGTTGAATATTTTTAAAGGTAGATTAGTTGGAGTATCTACAAACGAATATGGCGCAAAAACTATATATACAGACTAACGGCTGTCAAATGAACGAGTACGATTCCGATAAAATGCGGGATGTACTACAAGCTTCTCATGGTATGGAAATGACCGAAATTCCAGAAGAAGCGGATGTGTTACTTTTAAATACTTGCTCAATTAGAGAGAAGGCACAAGAAAAAGTGTTTTCTGCTGTAGGACGGTGGAGAAAAATCAAGAATAACAGACCCGATGTCATTATCGGTGTGGGTGGCTGTGTAGCAAGTCAAGAAGGAGCTGCTATTCAAAAGCGCGCACCTTATGTTGATATTGTATTTGGTCCACAAACGCTGCATAGGCTGCCTGAGTTATTAAATGAGGCGCGATCTGGTCATAAGCGTGTTGTTGATATTTCCTTTCCTGAAATAGAAAAATTTGATGCTTTACCTGAGCCGCGTGCTGAAGGTCCAAAGGCTTTTGTCTCCATCATGGAAGGCTGTAGTAAATACTGTACCTTTTGTGTAGTGCCTTATACACGAGGTGAAGAAATCAGTCGTCCTCTTCAGGATGTGATAGATGAAATTTCTGCGCTAGCGGCTCAAGGGGTAAGAGAAATTAATTTGCTAGGGCAAAATGTTAATGCTTATCGTGGTGAAATGGACGATGGAGAGATCGCTGAATTTTCATTACTGTTACATTATGTTGCTGCGGTAGAAGGTATTGATAGAATTCGCTTTACTACTTCGCATCCTGCTGAATTTACCGACGATATTATTGAAGCCTTTGCTGAAATTCCTGCTTTAGTGAATCATTTGCACCTTCCCGTGCAAAGTGGCAGTGATAATGTTTTGGCACAAATGAAACGGGGCTATACACGAGCAGAATATCTTGAAATTATGGACAAAATGAAAGCGGTTCGTCCTAATATAAGTTTATCTTCTGATTTTATTATTGGTTTTCCTGGTGAAACAGAACAAGAATTTGAAGAGACTATGTCTTTAATAGAGCAAGTGGGCTTTGATTTTTCTTATAGTTTTGTTTACAGCGCTCGTCCTGGTACACCTGCTGCAGAACTTACTGATGATACCCCCGAAGACGTTAAAAAAGAGCGTCTTAAAATATTAAAAGCTAGACTAGATGAAATGACCATGGATGTTTCAAACAGTATGGTTGATACCGTTCAAACAGTTTTGGTAGAAGGTGTGTCAAAAAAGAATCCACTGCAAGTAACAGGTAGAACAGAGAATAATCGTGTAGTTAACTTTACGGCTCATCCGCGTTTAGCGGGGCAGTTTGTTGATGTGATGATTACTGAAGCTTTACCTAATTCTCTAAGAGGGCGTTTAGTTGAGTCTTCTATTGATAAAATCCTAAATAACGAATCATAGTCATTTGTCAGAACTTAATTTATCTCAAGACATCACCTTATTACCGGCTGATAATCATCGCTTATCCAATTTTTGTGGACAATTTGACGCGCATTTGCGTCAAATTGAACAGCGCCTTCACGTGGTTATTGCTAATCGTGGCAACCAATTTAAAGTCACTGGGTTGGCTGATACGGTTACAGCGGCATGCGCATTAATGAAAAAATTATATGATGCAACTGATGAAGGCTTAATAACCCCCGAACAGGTACATTTATCTATGCAAGAGGCTAGCATTGATCAGCTATTAGAGGTCGCTCCGACTGAAGTCGTTGATACAGTATTTATTAAAACTAAACGTGGTATCGTTAAGGGCCGAGGTGAAAATCAGCAAAGTTATTTAAAAAAAATACTCAGTCATGATATTAATTTTGGGGTGGGCCCTGCTGGAACGGGAAAAACTTATTTAGCGGTGGCTTGTGCTGTAGAGGCATTACAGACAGAAAAGGTGCGAAGGATTATTTTAGTTAGGCCTGCTGTAGAGGCGGGTGAAAAACTGGGTTTTTTACCCGGCGATATGGCGCAAAAAGTTGATCCTTATTTACGACCTTTGTATGATGCACTTTATGAAATGCTCGGATTTGAACGTGCAGAAAAGATGCTTGAAAAAGGCGTAATTGAAGTTGCCCCTTTGGCCTTTATGCGAGGTAGAACCTTAAATGATTCTTTTATCATTTTGGATGAGGCGCAAAATACCACCGTTGAGCAAATAAAAATGTTTTTAACGCGTGTAGGATTCGGTTCAACCGCCGTGGTGACAGGCGATGTGACGCAGATAGATTTACCCAATGAAAAAATGTCGGGTTTAAAACATGTGTTAGAAGTGTTAAAAGAGGTTGAAGGCATCAGTTTTACTTTTTTTGGGGTTAAGGATGTGGTTAGGCACCCTCTAGTCCAGCGTATCGTTTTAGCTTATGAACGTTACGAAAAGAAACACAGTTGACATGAATGTTTTAGATTTACAACTGGTCTCTGAGTCAAAAAATCTACCATCACAAGATCAATTTCAATACTGGGTTGATAGCGTACTAAAAGACGATTCTCAAGACTCTGAAATTGTTATCCGAGTTGTTGATGAAGATGAAATGACACAGTTTAATGAGCAGTATCGTAATAAAACAGGCTCAACCAATATATTAAGTTTCCCTTTTGATGCGCCTGATGCTGTAGAAAGTGATTTGTTAGGGGATTTATTGGTTTGTGCAGCTGTGGTAGAAAGAGAAGCTCAGCAACAAGATAAAATATTAGAGCATCATTGGGCACATATGATTGTTCATGGTGTACTCCATTTGTTAGGATATGATCATATTGATGATCAGGACGCCGAAGAAATGGAAGCGTTAGAAGTTAAAATTTTAAAAACTATAAAAATAAATAACCCTTATGAGGAGAAAAGCAGAAAATGAGTGATGAAAAGCCCCCAAGTAGTCAGCCCCAACAGAAAAGTTTAATTGATCGTATTGGTCAGTTTCTGTCTGGGGAGCCACAAGACCAAGATGATCTGTTAGATATTTTAAAAGATGCAGAAGAAAAGCATTTGTTAGATGCAGAAGCTTTATCAATGATGCAGAGCGTGTTGCAATTCTCTGAAATGCGTGTCAGAGATATTATGATTCCGCGTGTGCAAATGAATGCAGTGCCAAAAGATGCGACATTAGAAACTATTTTGCCATTGATTTTGGAGTTAGGTCACTCAAGATTTCCTGTTATAGAAGATGACCGCAGTAAAGTGGTTGGGGTTTTGCTAGCAAAAGATCTGATTGCGTATGCTTTTGAAAATAAAGCACTAACGGTTGAGGATGTTATGCGGCCGGTTAGTGTGGTACCAGAAAGTAAACGCTTAAATGTATTGCTACGAGAGTTTAGAACTGAGCGTCACCATATGGCAATTGTTGTTGATGAATATGGTATGGCAGCTGGCTTAGTTACCATTGAAGATGTATTAGAGCAAATAGTTGGCGAAATTGAGGATGAGCATGATGCTAATGTTCAGGAAGATGCGTATATTGAGAAGAATAGTGATAAAAAATATACTCTGCAAGCCTTAACGCCAATTAATGAATTTAATGACTATTTTTCGGCTGATTTGCAAGATGATGAGCATGAAACAATAGGCGGGTTTATTGTCCATCAGTTAGGTGTAATGCCTAAGAAAGGCGATAAATTAGAGTATGATCAATTCCGTTTTGAGGTGTTACATGCTGATGACAGGCGGATTTATTTGTTAAAATTGAAGTTGCTGGATGTGAAAGAAAAGAAACGTGCATAGTACTTTTAACAATCGTTGGATGGGCAGGTAACCCTTGCCCATCCTTTTAATGTTTAAATTATTTGACGCCAACTGATTTTAGTCGTTAAATGGTTTTAGTCGTTGTTGCCATTCAGCTATTTTTAATTTTAAATCATCAATGTTAATAGTAGTGAGTTGACGTTGTTTTAATAATTGCTTTCCAGCTACCCAAACATCCGTTACTTGTTGGCGGTTAGCGGCATAAACAATCTGTGATACTGGATCATACAAGGGTTGAGTTTCCAGTTGCTCTAAATCAATAGCTATAATATCGGCGGCTTTACCAATAGATAAAGAGCCGGTTACTTCTTCAATGCCTAATGCTTTTGCACCATTGATAGTCGCCATTTTAATGGCAGTCATTGCAGAAACAGCACTTGGATCCCCAGCAACCCCTTTACCTAAAAGGGCTGCAGTACGCATTTCTCCAAACATATCTAAATCATTGTTGCTGGCTGCGCTGTCAGTACCTAAAGCCATATTAATTCCTGCATCCAAACATTTCGCAACAGGGCAAAAGCCACTGGCAAGTTTAAGGTTGGATTCAGGGCAATGAATGATATGCGCCCCTGTTTCTGCAACTAGACGGATATCATCATCGGTTAATTGAGTCATGTGTACAGCCATAAATGAGGGGCTAAGTAATCCTAATTCATGTAGTCGTTGTAAAGGTGTTTGCTGGCTCTTTTCTTGTTGATCCTCAACTTCATGCGCGGTCTCGTGTACATGCATGTGTATTTGCAATTCAAGCTCATCAGCAAAGGTGCGGGCTTTAGCTAAAGGTTCATCGGAAACCGTATAAGGTGCGTGTGGGGCAAAAGGGGTGGTTATTAAGGGTTCATGGCGTAATTGCTCATGTAAAGCCAAGCCTTTTTCTATATATACTTCACTGTTATCCGCCCAGACCGTGGGGAAGTCTATTATGATTAAACCAATACTGGCACGTATGTCGTGCTTAATTGCTTGATGAGCTGCAATATCAGGAAAGAAATACATATCGTTGAAACAGGTAGTGCCACCTCTAATCATTTCGGCGATAGCTAAATCGGTGCCATCTCTAACAAAGGCTTCACTGACCCATTTTTTTTCTAAAGGCCAGATATGATTGTGCAACCAATCCATTAAAGGTAAATCATCTGCTATGCCACGCATTAAAGACATGCTGGCATGAGTATGGCTATTGATTAACCCCGGCATCAGCACATGCTTATCCCGTTTTTCTAATGATGAAGCTTGGTACTTTTGTTCGGCTTGGGCAGATGGCAGTAAATCTACGATTTTTCCATCATCAACCACCAGACTATGGTTTTCATAGGTTACTGAATCAGGTTCAACAGGTATAATCCAGCGTGCTTGAATAATAAGATCAACTTTCATAGATATTTGTTTCTTAAGCCCTCTTCGGAGGGAGAGGATTGGGTGAGGGGGAAATAAAATAACGCTCTTATGCAAACGTCTCGAATATTATTAAATCTAACTGAATAGAATTATAACTATAAAAGGTATTATTGATAATTAAATGAATTCAAAAAATGAATTAAAGGTTCACGCGCTGGAGTGGACAGGTAGCAGTGTTAAAATTTTAGACCAGCGAGTATTACCTGAAACCATTACTTATGATGAGTATACTGATGCAGCAGGCGTTGCTGAGGCAATCAGTAGTAT
>DAOWHF010000264.1:0-5065 GCA_030641565.1 Methylomarinum sp. | reverse complement strand
GTACCTATAGAGGCAAGAATCGACATGCCAACTACAGTAATATAATCGCTTAGCCCAAGATCTATACCATAGACATTAGCAATAAATACGGTGGCAACACCTTGCATAATTGCCGTGCCATCCATGTTGATTGTGGCACCTAAAGGTACAGTAAAGGCAGCGGTTGAGTTATCAACCCCCATGCGTTTTTCAACAACTTGTAATGTAACAGGAATTGTGGCATTTGAACTGGCAGTGCTAAAGGCAAAAATATGTGCGGGACGCATTTTTTGGATGAAGGTCCACGGATTTACTTTGCCAAGTAGGCTGAGTAATAAACTAAAAGTACCAAAGCCGTGTAATAAAAGGCAAAGAATAACTACCGAGAAATAACCAATCATTGGCAGTATTAGGCCTATACCTTGCAAAGAGAAAGTTTTTGCCATTAAAAAGAATACGCCAATCGGTGCAAAATCCATTACTAAGGTAACCACCTTCATCATTACTTCATTTAACTTTTCTGCGGTGTCTGCCAATTGACGACCAATATCACCAGTCATTAACATGGCGATTGCAAATAAAATAACAAAGAAAATAATCTGCAACATATTACCTTCTGCAAAGGCATTAATAGGGTTGTTAGGGACTATATTAATAAACACTTCGGTAAGAGGTGGTGCGGGTTTAGGGCTGAAGCTGGAGCCATTGGTAACTTGCTCAAAACCTTCGCCTGGTGCGATTATAATAGCGACAAATAAGGCAAGGGTAATGGCTAAGCCAGTCGTTAATATATATAAGCTAAAGGCTTTTACTCCTATGCGACCTAACACTGCAACATCACCTATACCACAGACACCACAAAGTAAGGAAAAGGTGACTAAAGGCACAACCAGCATTTTTAAAGCATTAATAAAGGCACTGCCAATCACATGAAAGAGTCCATTAACTAAGTATGTTTGTACAAAACTAATATCGTGAGCAAAGGCATTAATAAAGCTACCGGCAACTAAACCTAAGCCCATGGCAATCATGATTTTAGTGGTAATGGACATTTTTTTATTCATTATTTAATACCTTGGCTAGCGTTTTTATTTACTGCTGTTTTAAATTTGTAGGGGGATTTTTAGAGCCATTGGGGGGGATAATGCTGGTCTTCGTACCTCTACCCATTCTACTTGCTTGACATCATTTAAGAGTCTTAAATATATCTCGCCAGCTTAATATTCCAACGGCTTCATGCTTATTATTAATAATAGCGATACAGGAAATTGTATGGGTATTAAAAATCTTAATGGCGGTACTGATTGTTGCACTGGGTTTTAAAGTGACTGGTTTTCTAGTCATTATTTGGTGGGCGCGTTTATTTAAAGTTTCTTTATCTTTGCTGGTTTCTGCCGCTGTACCAAGATTTGGACTCAAGGCTTTTAAAAGGTCTCTGTCGGTAATGACTCCTTGTAATATATTTGATTCTATAACTAGCAAGTGGTGAAAATGGGTATGCTCAAAAATTTCTTTAATTAACGACAGCGGGTCATCCATTTCTACGGTGACTACATGTTGGCTCATTATATTTTCTACAATCATTGTGCTTCCTAAGTTTTGCTATGAAACTTCAAAGTGAGTAAGAATAGAATTAATTGAATCTATATTTAATTGGGCTGTGCGCTGGTTTTTCTCACACAATGCGCCTCTAAAGCCCAAGTAGTCAGCATCTAGCTTTAATAGTCCGGCAATATCCTGTTGTTTTAATGAACCTGCTAAGCCACAAAGTAATTGAGCCTCTTTGCTGGCAGCAACAAAGTCTTTAATTGTAGGGTAGGGCATAAGCTCTGCTAAGGAACCTTTAGTTTTATCCATAGTATCAAGCATAACACCTGAAAATCCCGCAGATTGTAGTGATTTAATCACACTAATGTCAGGTTGGGTGTCTGCAAAAAGCACCGCAATTAACTGGTGTCCCTGTTGTGTTATCTCTGTGAGCCTTGATAGTGTGCCTTGCCAGTCTCCGCCGGGGAAAAAGCCGATTTTAATATAATTGACCTTAGTTTCTGCCATGGCAGTCACTGCATTAAAGACTAATTCAGCTTGCATAGGTAAATCACCGACTGTAGCACTCACAGGTTTTTGTTGCGCAACAAGCCCTACAATATCACTGACTAATTCAGTTGATAATGCACCTAAAGCACCTTGTTCAGGTTGTTTTAAGTCAATAATATCAACTGCTGTATTTAAAATAAGTTGTGTTTCTTTAATGCTGTTAACACTGGCTAACATTCCTGTCATGCTTGAGTCACCGATTGTTTGTGTTGATCAATAAGTGTCATTAACCATCCCCATGCTTCAAGCTCTTTTTCACCGGCTGTTTTGTTTAAGCCGATACTTAGGTAATCAATCTCGCTATCGATTTTTTCTATCGGCAACATGTGCAAGCGACTAACTAAAATAGCGGCTTCCAGGACAGCATATTGAGCGCGATTAAACCCCTGAAATGGAGCGTGATTAACGGTATGAACAGCTTTGAAGTACAGTTTGGGGCGAGTTTCGTCATCTTCAATGCGTATCAGTTCCAGTTCTCTATGGGCAAGCGCCGAAGTAAGATATTGGCCTTTAATTTGTTCTGCGGCTGTTAATGGCCAGTCACGTTTCCCGGTTAAGCAACCGGCAAAAATACGCACATCATCACAATAATTGATCACGGCTGTTTTAGACTCAAGAATATTATTGAGTGTCGTTGATGGACGAAATGGCAGAATAATAAATTCATCCTCCACTAGATGAATGCCCATTGGGGCAATATGGGGAATATCCTGTGCATTTTGAGTGGTGACTATAACTTCTTGTATCATTTTTTGTTTTGTAAAGTTGTGCTGGCAGGCTTAAAGCTGTGCAAGTCTATAGTTGTTTCATTAAGTTCGGTAGCGCAGCCCCAGTTTAAAGCTTGGTCTTGGTTGAAGCGTTTACCTAATTGCCATGATATTTCCGCTCTAGCGAGTTCTACGCCTAAATAAAAGGCATGACCACCATCATTTTCTACTTGTAGCTGAGGAAAAAGATCAAAAGGATCTGTCGCCGTATGCAAACCATCTCGATTGTAAATATGTATACCATCGGGGCTGGTTTGTATGCGAAAACTGGGGTCTCTTATTTCCGCTGCAAATTCTTTAATCTCATCTAATTGATAAGGGAATGGGGAACTGTCGTGTGCGATCATTAAACTGGGGTCAATATGCTTGGGCAAAGCGTTGCTTTGTTTCGCGGCATACATGATTCGTCTGGCAGTATCGGCTTCATTCACTGCTCTACAAGCATGTTTGCTGACTTCTGTTGCCAAGATATGATTTATATTTAACTCTGAACAAATACCAAGCAATAAGGCATTCATACCCGATGTGTCTGCATGGGTTAGCTCGGTAATATTACCGACCCCCAGCATCATTTCTACATCAGGATATTTTTGTCTAAAGTTGTAATTACGCGCTATGGATTCGGTAAAACCAAAGTGTATCGGGTCTAAAATAGGGTCTACGATAAAGGCTTTATTTTTAGCCTGTAAAATTGAAATGGCGGGCTCAAGTGAGGATATATCACCATGATGTTCTGGGATTAAAATGGGGATAGTATCTACTTCGTCGGCAATCCAGATACTTTGGTTGGTTAAGCTGAGCATATAGTCAGCACCCGCTCTGCCACCGCGAAGTAAATCATCATCTTCTAAGGAATCAATACTTACCGTAAAACCTTCTTGCTTTAGGGTGCGTATGATCTCTTCCATGTGAGGGAATTTAGTGCCCGGAAGACAACCTATATCAATCACATTAGCGCCATTTTTTTGATAGTAATAGGCACGTTTAATCACTTCATCAACACTGACATTAGGTGCGTCGACTACCTCTGCAAAAATTTTGACTTTATATTGCGATAAATCATAGTGATGTGCGGCTTTGCCAAAAAATAGTGGTAAATCTTTTAATTCTTCGGGGCCTCGTTCTATGGGTAAACCCAATTCGGCAGATAAAGCCGCGACATCACCACGGCAGCGGCCTGGAAGTATGATCCTATCGGCATTGTAAGTATCTTTCAGACGACGGCTGATCATATCGGTAGTCATCAATGCGGCTACTTTAAGCCCTAATTGATGCACTGTATAAGTAAATTCAGGCTGCATCTTTTCCAAAATTTGATGCAGCTGTTTTTCTGCCAGTTTGCCAGTCAAAAATAAAATATGTTCGGGCTTTTCTTTCATATCAGCACTCATGCCAGAGACTTAATGCGCTGATTTACAGCGTCGATTAATTCATCAACACTTTCGACCACTTCGGTGTACTCAAAAGTGCGGATTTTAGCGGTAGCTTCAAGATCAATTTTGCGTGGATAAACCATTACTTTACCACCTGGTGCGGTGGTTTCCATTTCAGGTGCAATATCACAAGGGTAAACAATACTAGGAACGCGACACTTACCTGCTTGTGAATATAAATTAGTCACCAGTGAATCGGCAATCCCTAATACACATTTAGCAATCGTGTTTGAGGTGGTCGGAGCCATCACAAAGGTATGATAATAACCTTTATAAAAATGTCCGACAGGCGGAGAGGATGCGGCTTTATCACGGTAAACAGGGTGTATTTTGCGAACTTCATTAAGGTCTACACCATACATTTTTAATACTTCTTCACCGGCTTGACTTAAATATAAATCAACATTATCTAGTGTCAGCATAAATTCAAGACATTCTTCTATATAATGTCCAGAACCAGTGATGGCCCAAGCAATTCGAGGTGAGTGGTTTTTACGGCTGTTAGTCATGCGCGGTATTATACCCGATTGTGTTTTTTACGCTGTTACTGTTATGGACTTTTAATGTAAATAAAGAGTTAAAAAATCAATAGGCTTTAAATAGCCCTCTCCAGAGGGAGAAGGTTGGGTTAGGGGGGGGTATCATTGATTATTAAAGAATATTTTAGCGCCTAATCCACATTTTAGTCTTTTGATTTTGGATATAGTTAATAGTGCGGGAAAGAGGTAACAGGGAAAGAATAAGAAAAATAACTGAAAGAGTAAAAATTGACCTTTGATGCTTGCTAAG
>DAOWHF010000173.1:0-5011 GCA_030641565.1 Methylomarinum sp. | reverse complement strand
GAAGCCTGTTTGTCCCCAGAAATTGCTCTTCCTTTATCAGTAAAACGTTATCACTCTAATAGCGGAAAATTAAAGTATGAAGCAAAATTAACTTATTATCACTACGAATAGACTGATAGCTGTGTCTACACGAAGTATATGTAAAAGATAGCTGTTTTTTTCACTAAAGACTCGAATGGTTTGTGGCAGCATTTAATCATGTAAGATTAAATGTGATATTTGTCATTTTTTATATTTTGCGTGCATATCTTTATTGGTAAAGTGTCTTCTCCTGCTTACCAATATCCATGTCGCTAAGCAGGTAAGTGATTATTTTCGTTGCATTTTATTTAAAAAGATCTTACCCTTATTGTCAAGTTCTAATAAAAAATAGGCTCCAGGGGGAATGAATATGGCTCACGAAACTAGTTTAATTCTTACTATCAGTATAATTGCTATATTTATTATGCTCTTAGGGGCCCTGCTAGCGATACTTTTTAAACGTGCGACCAATGATCGTGCTTATATCCGTACTGGTTATGGTGGTGAAGTCATTGTGCAGAATACAGGCTTCTTTGTATTGCCCATTTTGCATCGTGTCTTGCCAATTAATTTAAAGACTATGCGCTTGGAAATAGAGCTTTCCAACGAATCAGCAGCACTTACCAAAGATCACCTAAAAGTCGACCTATCGGTCGATTTTTATGTCAGAGTTATCGCCGAAAAAGAATCTATTTCTCAAGTAGCCCGTACCCTGGGAAAACTCACATTATTTCCAGAGCAACTGAAAGATTTTTTAGCCAGCCACTTGATTCAAGCTATCAGGATGGTTGCAGCTGAAATGTCTATGAATGAGATAAATCAACAACAAAGTATTTTTGTACAAAAAATTCAGCAGGCAGTGACTGATAACATGATAAAAAATAGCCTGCAACTGGATAGTGTTACATTGAAATATTTGGATCAAACATCCAAAGAATATTTCCAGGAAGAAAAAGCTTTTGATACAGAAGGCTTGAGCAAGCTATCAGAAATAATTGAATCTGAAAAAAAATCACGTTATGAAATTAAACAGCAATATCGTTTGGAGAGTAAACAGAAAGAACTGGAAATGGAAATGCTAATCATTGAAATGGACAATAAAAAAAGCCACCTTCGCCTCGAACAGGAACGGGAAATCAAAAAATTTGAAGCGGCAAATGCTTTAGCAATTACGCAGGATGCAATTAAAAAACGTATTGAAGGAGAACAGGCACAAATTTTAGCTGAACAAGAGCTGGAAATATCCAAACAGTCATCCCAGATATCTCGTAACATTAAATTAAGAGAAAAACTAAAAACACAAATGGAAACAGATCTGGTTAAAGCTGAGGCTGTTAAAGCAGAACAACGTGTCAAATCATCACGAAAATTGGAGAAAGCAGACTGTCAAGTTAAAATAAAACTCTTGAAAAAGAAGAGAAAATACCAACATGAAACTGTGATAATTACAGCAATCGCCGCTGCCAGAAAAGATGCAGCTAGCGAAGAAGCTGAAACAGTACGGATTAAAGCGGAAGCCGAAGCTGACAAACTGCGGATTATAGAAAACAGTAAGCTTGAAGCTGAAAAATTAATTGAAGAAAACTTTAAAAATAGATATCAGAGTGAAGCTGATGGTGTGAAAATTTTGATTGATGCAGTTAACTCACTTACAAAAAACGAATTACCCCATGATGTTTACCTTGAACTGATCAAACTTTTTTCAGGTCTCTGCATAAAGAATAACCAGCTAATGAATCAATTTGGTGATTTCGAACTTGATACCGAAAATGATTTTTGCAATATTGCCCCGATAACCTCCAAACCTAAACCCAATGATTCCGTCAATTCCAAAATTGGAATGGGTAAGCTTCAGGCCATACTGAAAGATGCTCGTTATAGCCTAGCCAAGGAAGTGCTGAACACGATTAATGAAATAGACCAGGAAAACGATGATGAAATTCTTCCAGATGAGGTGAAGTCAGCATGCTGACTGCAATTGGCCCAGATTGTGAAAACTCGAGATCGGCAAAGCTAGTGGTAAAATAAAGTGATTTTTTTGTCTAAATTGCACTTGAAATAGCGCAAATGAAACTAGTTAAGGAACGTGCATTGAATTTTAACGGCTCCGTCCCTAATGGCACTTGCTTAATCGATAAGCTATTGAAAACAATAAAAAATACAGGATCTATGATAAGCCGATTGCGACAAAACAAATAGCAATCATCGAGAGACCTGCCTTAATGTTTAGTAATAACAAACTTACTAGCCTCCAGCAACAAAGAATTCAAAAATGTGCCAAAAATACCGATTCGTTTAAGTTCTTTGGTCAAGGGGTCAGGTTTCTTGATAAAAATCAACAACTCTGAGGTTCCCCTAGTTGTTCCCCTTCGCTCGGTCACCGCGCAAAGTATAAAGGCAACAGCAAAATTTCATAAACAGCCGGATTAATCGCACAATTTGTTAGAGACAGAAGGATTATTATGAAAATTCATAAGCCAACAAAACTATTTATCCTAATAGTGATTTTTACCGGATTTCTGGCAACGGGGTATTGTGTTATGACAAAACAGGCAAGCGGTAATACGGATCTAAGTATTGGTGAGCGCTTTCATAAAGAGACATGTATTTCATGGCGGGGAATTCTGTGTAATATTTTACAGCCAAAGCCAAGCCAGCCGGCTCGATTCAAACAATACCCCAAGGCGAAAACAATAAAACTGCCGGATCCGGATTTTAAAGGGATTCGATTAGAAGATGCGTTAAGACAGAGGCGTTCGATAAGAAACTATAGTCTGGAGCCGATTTCTTTATCTCAGTTGTCGCAACTACTGTTTGCCGCGCAAGGCATAACTGGCAAAATGTTCAATCAGGAGCTACGTACAGCCCCGTCGGCAGGCGCCTTGTATCCTTTCGAGATTTATATTGTGGCAAATAATGTTAGAGGACTGGATCAAGGAATTTACCACTATGCTGTTATTGAACATGCTTTGCAATTGGTAAAGAGTGGCAACTTTAAAGAAGAGATAAGCAGCGCTGGACTGGGGCAAGATATGTTGAGCAATTCTGCGGTAACTTTTGTCTTATCGTCCATGTTTGACCGGCTCCGGCATAAATATGGCGAACGCGGTTTTCGCTATGCCTATATGGAAGCAGGCCATATCAGCCAAAATATATCACTTCAAAGTGTTTCTTTAGGGTTAGGCTCAGTTACCGTAGGTGCTTTTAAAGACCAGGCGCTTAATGAGCTAATCGGTGTTGATGGCGCAACAGAGGCGGCAATCTATTTACATGCCGTCGGCAATAAATGAAACGCAAGGACGTTGATTACCTATTGAGTATCATTTTAACAGGATCAAAGGGTCAGGTCCCGAATTACGAATTCATGACAAGAACAGCAAGATATTCTCAGTTCAGGGTCCCGTGTATTTGCTTGGAATAACAGCATACTCTGACTTCAGAATTTAATTTGTACCTGACCCCATTTATTATACAGAGAACACATCATTAGGCACATAGCAATAATCAATGGATTTCTTTCTTCGAAACGACACCCGCATTTTATGTGTCTGTTCGTCATAACCTATCATGTTAATTTCACTTGATTTTACAGGATGCATGTTCATAGATGCTCCTTTGCTCAATATATAATGATTCTTCTGACATGGATAATAATCTGTAGTTCAGTCAGCCCAACCAGCAATGCTTGTCAATCGTTTGTTGTTTAATATTGTGTGGAAACGCCTCCTCTGATACTCAGCAGGTCCTGTTTTAATTTCTTTGAATGAATGGTACTGAGATATTTTCCTTTTTTTTATGGTTCGATTTACTCATAAATACAATGCTAGATTTAATGTCTAAAGTTTTTGGCATTTCTGCCGATAGGTGTAACTGTTTGACAGTAAACGCATAGTTTACCTTCTGGTTTGAATAGAAGCACAAATCCACAAGGCGACCAGTCTGGTGTGTTAGGTCGTTTTTTACGACTGGCTGCAAAGATTTCCCTCTTAACGCTGTTAAAGGACAAGCGTATTTGTTCGAGGAAAAGTTGTAGAAAGTGGTGGGTTAAGTTTGTCAGGCAATACACCTCATCGTTTGTATCTGTTCTCGTTGATGAGGCTAATCATGAAAAAAGTTGTGTCATTCGGGTATTTTGCCGCTAGGTAAGCTTGTTAGACAGGTATAAAAAATCATTAGTCTTTTTTGTGTTTTATAAGCCCAATTTGCTGACCATAGTTGTGTGGAAAATATCTTTTTAAATATTAAATTTAGGTGAAAATATGAAGTTAAGTCGTGTTTCATTATTGAGTTCTATTGTTATGCTGGCATCATTCTCTGGTATGGCCGAAGCAGGTTCCGCCTGTACGACCAGTGTAGCCAATGGCAGTTCTGTTAATGGTAAATCTTTGTGGGGAGAGGTTCCGACTCAAGGTGGGTCAACCGCTGACACTTGTGATGTAGATCAATTTGCTTGGAACAATTTTTTATACCTGACTGCTAATGATAGCTCGGGACATCCACGATTTATGAGTCTGGCTCCTTGGTACGATGCCTTGCCAAAATTAGGCAAACCGGTTTGGACTGGTAAATACGCTGAGCTTAAATCTACGCAAATGAATAAAAATATGAATCACCTGCAAGCGGGTGACTCTTTTCATTTATTAGACGTGAACGGCAAAACGGTTACTTATGATATTCGTGTTAATGAGGACTTTGTTAACTACATTATTGATAACAATATGTATTCCAAGCCTGCTTTAAATAAAGCCGCTAATGCTTTTAATGCAGACCAGACTAAAGGAGGAGTGTGGTTGCCACCAACTAAGGCCACCTCTAAAAAATCAGCTCTTGAGATTAAGACGGCATGGCGTGATTATGGTAGTAAACAAAGCGATTGCCCCTCTACCACTATGCATTGTGAGAAAGATAGTAACGGCAACTGGTGGGGGATGATTGGTATGCATTTAGTGCAAAAAACCCCTAACCATGGCGAAATGATTTGGGCATCTTT
>DAOWHF010000334.1:0-2687 GCA_030641565.1 Methylomarinum sp. | reverse complement strand
GAGAATAAGTCTTGAACCTGGTTTTAAAGCATCCACCAATTTACTCATGAGCGCCAAGTCGACCATAGAAGCCTCATCTACAACCACTAGATCATAAGCCAGCGGATTATTTGAATCATGCTTAAAATAGGGTGACGATGGACGTGCGCCTAACAATCGATGTATTGTAGTCACAGCCTCTGGTATCTGCTGCTTAATTGCCTCTGAACATGGCAGTGTTTTTTTATTAGACCCTATTGACTCCTGCAAACGCATGGCAGCTTTGCCCGTTGGGGTCGCTAAAGCAATATGTAAAGCGCCACCATCTTTTATGGCTAATTCTTGCAATATCGCTAAAATTTTCACCACGGTGGTGGTTTTTCCGGTACCTGGACCGCCAGTAATAATACAAAAAGCCTGATTTAATGCCTTTTTTGTTGCTTCCCTCTGCCAGTCTGTTTCATCGATAAGCTCAACAAAATATCTTGCCAGCAAAGCCTCCTGATCATGCTTTGAATAACTACGCTTGAGCAAACATTTCAATTGTTCTGCCAACCGATTTTCGTAAAACCAATAGCGATGCAAATACAGCCGATCTTGCTCCAATATTAAAGGTGACAAATCAGTTTCTGATGCCAAACCAGAGGCACTAACAAGCGCTTGTTCAGCCTCATCTAGATGAATACAGCTGTGTCCTTGAGACTGTCGAAAAGATAATTTAGCGACTAAGCTTTCAAAATCACTTTTTTGCTCTTTATTAAACACTGTCCGTTGTGTCAGAAACTTTGAAAATGCGGCGTCTAATCGACTGTATTGCAGCTCGTCATTCATAATGATTGAATTTAATTCCTAAAGCCCTTTTTCTATTACCTGAATCCGTGACTTCAATGCGGATAACCGGGCACAAGATATTGGTTTCACAATGGATTTAAAAGATCTTAGCTTCACCCATAGTTTAAGCGGGTATTTTTTAGCCATAGAGGAGTCAAGATCATGTGTCCAGTGCTATAGTGAGGCCACGGACTCAGATGCTAATTAATCCTGCTAATAATACCTTCAAGTTCTTCCAGACTAGTGTAACTAAAGACTAATTTTCCTTTTCCACTGTTCTGATGATTAATGGTAACTTTAGCGCCTGTTTTTTCTGTCAAATCCTCTTGCAACCTTAAAGTATCAGTATCTTGCGGTGCTTTCCCTGTCTTTTTCTCTTGCCCCATGTATTTAATCAATTTCTCGGTCGCTCGAACAGTCAATCCCAGTTTAACGACTTTATTAGCCACTTCGACTTGTTTTTCTGCCTCCAAAGCCAACAATGCTCTGGCATGCCCCATTTCTAGCAAACCTTTCGACAGTTGTATTTTTACTTCACTTTGTAAATCGATCAAGCGCAGTAAATTACTGACCATTGCTCTTGATTTTCCTACTGCATCAGCCGCTTGCTGATGAGTTAGGTCAAATTCATCAACCAATCGCTTTAATGCTTCAGACTCTTCTAAAGCATTGAGGTCTTCACGCTGAATATTTTCAATTAATGCCACTGCCATTGCTGCACGATCATCAATATCTTTAATGACAACTGGTACTTCCTGCAACTCGATTAACTGTGCCGCTCTCCAGCGACGCTCCCCTGCGACAATCTCATACTTATCTTCCCCAACTGCACGAATAACAATGGGTTGAATAATTCCTTGAGCCTTAATTGAATCAGCTAACTCCTTCAAAGCCTCGGGATTCATATCTTTACGCGGTTGATACTTACCTCGCTGTAAAAACTCTATAGGCAAGCTTTCTTGGCTGTGAGATTTCTCTTGTGCTGCTGGCTCCATATCACCCAATAAGGCATTAAGCCCTCTTCCCAGCCCTCGCTTTTTTGATGCCATTATGCCTTCTCTTCTTTTCTAATCATTTCACCAGCCAACGCAATATAAGCGACCGCACCACGAGAACTTTTATCATACATTATGATAGGTAAGCCATGACTTGGTGCCTCTGCTAAGCGGATATTACGAGGTATACAGGTTCTAAATACTTGGCTACCAAAATACTCCTGCAATTGATCTGAAACATCTTTAGTTAAAAGACTTCTTTTATCAACCATTGTCCTTAAAATACCTTCTAAACATAGATTTGGGTTAATCTTATTTTTAATATCTTTCATGGTTGATATTAATGCAGATAGCCCCTCCAGCGCGTAATATTCACATTGCATAGGAATTAATAAACTATCCGATGCAACCATTGCATTTAGAGTTAACATGTTTAGCGAGGGTGGACAGTCAATTAAAATATAATCATATTGATCTTTAACCGGCAATAACGCATCAGCCAGCCTACGCTCTCTACTGATAGCACTCATTAATTGAACTTCAGCTACCGTTAAATCTGCATTACCAGGAATAACATCAAAGCCAACAACCTCACTTTTAATAATGACTTCAGAGACAGGTACGTCTTCCAGCAACAATTCACAACTGGAATATTCAACCGAGTCTTTATCTACCCCACACCCCATTGCAGCATTACCCTGTGGATCCAGATCTATTAGCAGCACTCGTCTACCTGTCGCAGCTAATGACGCAGAAAGATTTACACTGGTTGTGGTTTTTCCTACCCCACCTTTCTGATTGGTTATCGCAATCACTTTACCCATTTGCAGGTACTCCCTCTATTTTGATTAAACACCTTTCGGCCTCTATGCCTGGCACATG
>DAOWHF010000296.1:0-4448 GCA_030641565.1 Methylomarinum sp. | reverse complement strand
TTAGCCAGTGTAGAAAAAAATAAGTCTTTAAAAGACAAGTACTATAAAGAATTTTTATGGGCGCTACGTCAAGGTGTTATTCCCGCAGGGCGTATCGTCTCTAATGCAGGAGCAGAAGCGCATAAACCTGCTACATCAACCATAAACTGTACAGTATCAGGTGCAATTGCCGATTCTATGGATGACATTCTTGATAAAGTGCATGAAGCAGGACTGACTCTAAAAGCCGGTTGTGGCATAGGTTACGAATTCTCAACTTTACGTCCTAAAGATGCTTACGTATCAGGCGCTGGCGCATATACATCAGGTCCACTATCGTTTATGGATATTTACGATAAAATGTGTTTTACCGTGTCATCAGCAGGCGGCAGACGTGGGGCACAAATGGCAACCTTTGATATTGCCCACCCTGATGTGGTCGAGTTTATCAAAGCAAAACGTGAAGACGGCCGTTTACGTCAATTTAACTTATCATTATTAATTACCACTGAATTTATTGAAGCGGTAAAAAATGATAAACCATGGGCTTTATCTTTTCCTGTTACAGAAAAAGAAAAGCAAATGGATGAACTTGATTTAAGCAATGAAGCATTAATTGTTTGGCGAGATCTACCTAATAAAGATGGCTATATCACTAATGACGACGGCTTAATCGCTTGTAAAATTACCAAAACCATTCCTGCACGTCGTTTATGGGACATTATCATGTCTTCAACCTACGATTATGCCGAGCCAGGGTTTATTTTGATTGATAAAGTCAATGAAATGAACAATAACTGGTTTTGTGAAAATATTCGTGCAACTAACCCTTGCGGTGAGCAACCGTTGCCTCCTTATGGTAGCTGTCTTCTAGGTTCAATTAACCTAACCCGTTTTGTTAAAAAGCCATTCACTAAAGAAGCCTCGTTTGACTGGGATACTTATCGTAAAACCATTCATATTTTTACTCGTATGTTAGATAACGTAGTAGAAATTAATGGCTTGCCATTAGAAAAGCAGCGTCAGGAGATTGTGGGGAAACGTAGACACGGTATGGGCTATTTAGGTCTAGGATCAACACTCACCATGCTAGGTTTAAAATATGGCGGTGAAAAATCTTTAGAAATAACTGAAGAAATCACCAAAATACTGGCGATAGAAGGCTGGAAAGCAGGCCTGGAATTATCAAAAGAAAAGGGTGCCGCTCCAGCACTGGAACAAGAACATACCGTAACAGGCGAAATGCTACATAAACGTCCAGAAATGATAGCTGACGGTTACAAAAAAGGCGATAAAATTCTGGGTAAAGTGTTACATGCAAAATACAGTCGTTATATGCAGCAATTAGCCCAGGAAGAGCCAGAATTAGTGCAAGCATTAATCGAACAAGGTTCTCGATTTACCCATCACAGCTCAATAGCACCAACAGGTACTATCTCTTTATCACTTGCAAACAATGCAAGTAATGGTATCGAGCCAAGTTTTGCTCATCACTATTCACGTAATATCATTCGTGAAGGTAAAAAGTCTAAAGAAAAAGTTGATGTATTTTCTTTTGAATTATTAGCATATAGAAAAATAGTCAATGCAGATGCAATGCCATTCAGTGATGAAGCAGAAAATCAACTGCCTGAATACTTTATATCAGCCGATGAAATTACCCCCAAACAGCACGTTGATGTACAGGCCGCGGCACAAAAATGGATAGACTCATCTATCTCAAAAACAGCCAATGTACCGACAGACTTTCCTTATGAAGATTTTAAAGATATCTATATGTACGCTTATGACCAAGGGCTAAAAGGCTGTACTACGTTTAGGTTCAACCCGGAAGTCTTTCAAGGGGTGCTGGTTAAAGAAGCTGATCTGGAAAAAACAAAATATCAATTTACCTTAGAAGATGGACACGTCATTGAAGTAAAAGGTAATGAAGAAATTGAATATGACGGTGAAATGCATACTGCAGCTAATCTGTTTGATGCATTAAAAGAAGGCTATTACGGGAAGTTCTAATGACACATAAAATCACAAAAAAAATCGTTGCTTACAAAGTAATTAACGAAGCTGATGAAGCAGCTAAAAAGGAACAGATAGAATCGTCTCTGGAAAGTATGCATGAAAATGTAGAACGTCCAGAAGTGTTATTAGGCTCTACCTATAAAATTAAAACCCCGCAATCAGAACATGCCTTATATATCACCATTAATGACATGGTGTTAAATATGGGCACAGAGCATGAAGAACGCCGTCCTTATGAAGTGTTCATCAACTCAAAAAATATGGAACACTTTCAATGGGTGTTGGCTTTAACCCGAGTTATCTCTGCCGTTTTTCGTAAGGGCGGGGATGTGACCTTTCTGGTTGAAGAAATGAAAGCGGTATTTGATCCCAAAGGCGGCTACTTCAAAAAAGGCGGAGTATTTATGCCTTCTTTGGTGGCAGAAATTGGCTCGGCGATTGAATCACACATGAAATTTATCGGCTTGATCAAATCAGAAGAGATGACGGATCACCAAAAGCAGTATTTAGCCGGAAAACGCCAGGAATTTGAAGCAAAGCATGGTGAATCTTCAGCTGATGCAGAAAATAGCTTTCCTGAAAAAGCGGTTTTATGTGCTAAGTGTAGTACCAAAGCTATGGTATTGATGGATGGCTGTATGACTTGTTTGAATTGTGGTGAGAGTAAGTGTGGTTGATTTTTGAATACAGAGTGTAATGGGCAAAGCTTGATTTGAAGGCTAGTCTTAACCACTCTTCTGCTGGTTGCCTACATGGATGTAGGTAAGTAGAGCAGCAAGAGTAGCCGCTTTAAGCGCTATTGCCGAGAGGATTGGATGAAGATGAATAAAACCCGCTTTATTCTTTATTTATTCATAACATCATGAGGTTTGATGTTTATCAAATCAGCCGGAGAGCGAACCGACAGTCCTGGTTTATTTAAAACATGCGTATAAATCATTGTTGTTGAAACATCAGAATGTCCTAGTAACTCTTGAACTGTTCTAATGTCATAACCATTTTCCAGCAAATGCGTAGCAAAAGAATGTCGTAAAGTATGTGAGCTAACACGTTTTAACAAATTAGCATCGGTAGTGGCTTGTTTGATTTTTTTCTGTAAACTGGTTTCATGAAGGTGATGCCTGCGTACAGCACCCGTACGAGGATCAGAAGAAATACGACTTGCAGGAAATAAATATTGCCAGCGTAGTTCTTTTGCAGCATTAGGATACTTTCGACTTAAGGCATCGGGCAAATAAACTTCGCCATGACCATTTTTTAAATCAAGTTTATGCTGGGTAGAAACAAAAGCTATTTGAGAAAGTAATTGTTCTCTATAACATTCAGGTAAGGGGACTAAACGGTCTTTATTGCCTTTGGCATTTCGAATAATAATCTGTTGGTAGCCTTCATCAATATCTTGTACTCGCAAGCGAATAACTTCCATTAAACGCATTCCTGTACCATATTGCAAACCAGCGAGTAGAGCATAAATGCCATGCATCTGACTCAGCAAAGAACGTATTTCATCTGTTGTTAAAACCACAGGTAATTTACGTTGACGGTTGGCCAATTTAAAGCCTTTAACATCTAAAGGCTTGTCTAAAACCCTCTTAAATAAAAAACATAAAGCGTTTAAAACAACCGATTGAGTGTTTGATGCAACTCGTCTGTCAACTGCCAAATGGTTAAGATATTGCGTAGCATGATTATCATTAAGGTCATCAGCATTAATACTATGGTGAAAAAATAAAAATCGTTTTACCCAGGTAGCATAAGTTTGCTCGGTTCTAATCGCATAATTACCAGAGCGTAAACTGTAGATAAGTTTTTCTAGTAGGGAGTTGTGAGATGGGTTATTTGATTTAGAAGGTGTTTTGGGCGTCTTAGAAGGTTGTTTCGAAAATTCAGTATAGTCGCGGGCAACAGTTGCATGGTTATCAGGGAGTTTCTGTGCAGCCGCTTGCCAATAATCCCAGTCAAATTTTTTTGCCCAAGATAAATGATAAAGAGAAATTAAGAAAAGCTTTAAGGCATGGAGTAATTGACGAAATTGCCAATGATTTAAATCCGACTTTCCGTCTATATCTTGAAGAAAATGATTAATATCCTCTGCTTTGATTGATGAAATTGTATATGCCGCATTTAAGTCATGAATAAACACTAAAAACTGTTCTACCCATTTTGCATAGTAATGATGCTGGTTTTGAGGGGTTTTATTCTTTATGAGAATAGCTCGAAAACTTGTCCAGTCAGGTGTAATCATAAATATGTTAGAATGACGTTGACATTTGATAAGGTACAAATATACTTTAGCATATTAATAACATAGATAGAATTCCGTCTATAACTAATACTACAGAATTCTGTCTAATAAAACTGTTATGTCTAATAAAGAGATCGAATAATGGGAAGAGTAAAACAAGAATGGATGGAGCACATGGATAATGAAGCCATGTACGAATGGATAG
>DAOWHF010000027.1:0-5870 GCA_030641565.1 Methylomarinum sp. | reverse complement strand
TAAAATCAGGGGAAATTGAAGAAATAAGATTGATGACAGCTTATCGCAATGTAATTTTGTCGAATTGAACTCTCTTCTATTAAAAAAACAGACTGGTAGCCTCTATCAGAGCCAATCAACAAAAAGCTATTTTCAATAGCGTTATTCATACCAAAATGTAAGTAACGGGCTTGTCCAACAAACGGTTCAGATGGTGGCTTCGCGCTACGCGCGAATCACCATCTAACCTTACTCGTTAAGCATTTTATAGCTCAGCCTCTAACTGATTTTGAATTTCTGCAATATGTTTGTTGCAGGCATTACTGATATATAGAACACCTTCTTTTTGAAATCATCTTTTTCTTTATCTTCAATATGGTCAAAATAAGTTTTCCTAACCTCCTCTGAACCGTAAACAGATATTTTGCTGGTAATGTCCGAAGGCCAAATACTATTAATAATGGGGTCAGATAGCTTAGACAATATATCTGTGTACATTAGCTCTAAACGATCATGCTTTAGTTTCAATAACTCAATCTTCTTCTCTGCCTTCCAACGCCTCTGGTTAATTATTAAAGTAATAACGGGGACTATACTCGCTATTACAGCACCAAGTAGGATATTAAGTATTTGTTCCATTGTTATATTTAGTTCCTATGCTTAACTATTCTTCTTAGGTAAATTTTCCTTGATAACCTGATATTACCGTACTTTTCAGGAAGATTTTCCTTGAGATATAGTTATCAAAGAAAATTCACCTAATAAGTTGATATTAACTGGCAAATCAGGAAGCAACCTATACTCAAAAAAAGATTTTTATCCTATTTGCTAGGTCACAAGATGTCAACTCAAACAAAAATCGTTAGCAAAACGCCATTAGCCGCACCCTCCTCCATTCTCCAAGTGCTTTAGAGGTATATTGATAAAAATATCTCAGATTCCCCTGGCACCACCTTTCACCTTTCACCTTTCACCTTTCACCTTTCACCTTTCACCTTTATAATAAAGCCATCTCACACTTTAAAAACATAGAGGAAAAGTGATTATGTCTGTACAAAAAATGGTTGATCTGGATTTATCAGGTAAACGTGTTTTAATTCGTCAAGATTTAAACGTACCTGTCAAAGATGGCAAAGTAACCAGTGACCTTAGAATTCAGGCAAGTGTACCAACCATTGAAAAAGCATTAAATGCTGGTGCAGCTGTTATGGTTATGTCTCATTTAGGTCGCCCGACTGAAGGTGAATTTGATGAAGCGTCTAGCTTAAAACCGGTTGCAGACCAATTGTCAAAATTGCTTGGAAAGCCAGTTCGTCTAGAAAAAGATTGGTTAGACGGTATTAATATAGCCGCAGGTGAAGTTGTTCTTTGTGAAAACGTCCGTTTTAATGCTGGCGAAAAGAAAAACAATGATGAGCTTGGCAAAAAAATGGCTGCTTTATGTGATGTCTTTGTGATGGATGCCTTTGGTACTGCGCATAGAGCACAAGCATCAACTCATAGCGTTGCTAAATTTGCACCTATTGCCTGTGCAGGCCCTCTGCTAGCAAATGAACTTGATGCTTTAGGTAAAGCATTAAACCAACCTGCTCAACCTCTAGTAGCTATTGTAGGTGGATCTAAAGTTTCTACTAAATTAACTGTTTTAGAATCTTTATCAACTAAAGTTGACCAATTAATTGTTGGCGGTGGTATTGCTAATACCTTTATTGCAGCAGCGGGGTATTCTGTTGGTAAATCACTTTATGAAGCTGATTTAATTGATGAAGCAAAGCGCTTAATGGCAGCAGCTAAAGCATCAGGTTCTGATATTCCTGTACCTACTGACGTGGTTTGCGCTAAAGAATTTTCGGATACCGCTGTAGCGACTGTTAAAAATGTTGCCGATGTTGAAGATGATGATTTGATTTTAGACATTGGACCTGAAACATCTAAACAGTACGCTAAAATATTAGAAACAGCTGGTACCATCGTTTGGAATGGCCCTGTAGGCGTATTTGAAATTGAGCAATTTGGTAATGGCACAAAATCCATGTCAGAAGCGATTGCCAATAGCTCAGCGTTTTCTATTGCTGGTGGTGGTGATACGCTTGCTGCGATTGACCAATACAACATAAAAGACAAAGTATCTTACACATCAACGGGTGGTGGTGCTTTTCTTGAGTTCTTAGAAGGTAAGGTTTTACCTGCTGTGGCAATTTTAGAAGAACGTAACGCATAAAAAGTAAGGGTCGTGCACGAAGTAAGCTTTACAACTATTAAATTGGAAGTGGAACTTTAGTCCCGCATGGGACTGGCGAGGCTAAAGAAGCTGTGAAAGTATCTAAAGCCTCACTTCCTGGTTGTTAAAGTGATTCCAATGCCAATATGTTTTTTATATCAAAAAAGTGATACAAGCCTGTATGGAGCATTGCGGAATACAGGATAAATTGCGCGTTTATTCCCGTATTACGTGATGCTCCATACGGGCTACGAATCAATATTTTTCTTTCCCTGTTTTTTTAGTAACTGATTAGAGTTAGTAATTATTGGCATTATTTTGTGTGCACTTCTAAATCTCTATTCCCCCCGTTCTAAGCATTCCCTGCAAAAGAATCACTTTATTTTTAGTTATAGGCAATCCAAAATTGCTTAAATATCATTTTATTCATATAATAGCCAGTTCTCTTTTATATTAGCCTTGTTTTTAGGTAAATATACTACGCGAGATTAATTCAAATTTAATAGGTTTTTATAATGGCTCGAGTTACCGTTGAAGATTGTTTAGAAAATGTTGAAAATCGCTTTAAATTGGTTTTATTAGCCAGTAAAAGAGCGCGTCAACTATCAAAAGGGGCTGACGAATTTATTCCTCGTGGTAGAGATAAAGATACTGTGCTTGCTTTACGTGAAATTGCTGAAGGCCATGTGACTGAAGAGAATATTGATCTTCTACACAACACAGGTGAGTTACCACGATCCAATACACCTGAAATAAGTTAAACGCACATGCTGGAAGTAGCTGCTATAGCCCCCTCTGCGGAGACTGATTCTCCGGAATCAAAATTATTAAAGCAATTAACAACAATTGCGGGCAGCTACTTAAACCCGGATCAAATAGATAATATTGTCCGTGCCTATCATTTTGGTGCGGATGCTCACTCTGGGCAATTTCGTAAAAGTGGCGAAGCTTATATTTGCCATCCTCTTTCTGTTGCTATCACCCTTGCTGAAATGCGCATGGATACCCGAGGTATTATTGCTGCAATTTTACATGATGTCATTGAAGACACAGCTGTTAGCAAAGAGGGTTTAAGCGAGGCATTTAGCTCTAACGTTGCCGATTTAGTCGACGGTGTTACCAAGCTGACCAAGCTCGACAACAAATCACACGCTGAAGCACAGGCTGAAAACGTTAGAAAAATGCTATTGGCTATGGCTAAAGACTTACGCGTCATTATTGTCAAACTAGCTGACCGCCTGCACAATATGCAAACACTCGGCTCTATGCCGAATGAAAAAAAACGTCGTATCGCCAAAGAAACACAAGAAATTTACGTTCCGCTGGCTAACCGCCTGAGCATGAACAACATACGCCACAAATTAGAGGCATTATGCTTAGAAGCCATATACCCGAATCGTTATCACGTACTTAAAGGTGCAGTAAGTAAAGCGCGAGGCAATCGACGAGAAATTGTTACTACCATTGAAAGCAGCATTCAAAACAGACTCAATCAAACTGGCCTGATATTTAAAGTAGCTGGCAGAGAAAAAAATATCGCCAGCATTTACAAGAAAATGCAGCGTCAGAAAATCCCTTTTTCCAATGTTTTTGATGTTTATGCTTTTCGTATTTACTGTGACCACGTTGATGACTGTTACCGCATTTTAGGCTGCGTTCACAATCTATTTAAACCTGTTCCGGGTAAATTTAAAGACTACATAGCAATCCCCAAGGCCAACGGGTATCAATCACTGCATACCATTTTAATTGGCCCCTATGGCGTGCCCATAGAAATACAAATTAGAACCCATGAAATGCATCGTCTGGCAGAATCAGGCATTGCAGCACATTGGCTATATAAATCTAACGACTCTAACCGCGAAAGCTCCCAAGCGCTTGCCAATGAATGGCTGCGAGATCTATTGGAAATGCAAAAGACCGCAGGCGATTCACTGGAGTTTATAGACAATTTAAAAGTCGATTTATTCCCTCAAGAAGTGTTTGTTTTTACACCTCAAGGCAATATTATAAAATTACCCAGAGGCGCTACAATTGTTGATTTTGCTTATGCCGTGCATACCGATATTGGTGATGCCTGCATTTCTGCCAGAATTGATAATAAACTCGTTTCCCTGCAAACCCAGCTTGAAAATGGCATGACAGTTGAGGTAATCACCGCTTCCTGGGGCACGCCTAACCCAGCATGGCTGAATTACATTGTTACTGCCAAAGCACGTAGCAGCATAAGAAACTATCTTAAACACTTTCAACAAAAAGAAGCTATTAGTCTGGGTCATCGCTTGCTTGAAAAAGAGCTGCAAAGCTCAAATATTAAACTGGACGAAATAGAAGACTCTCGAATTCAGCAGTTGCTAGATGTCATGAAAATGCAATCTATGGATGAGCTATTAGAAGACATAGGCTTAGGCAACAAAATGCCTATCTTAATTGCCAAAAGGCTTTCTCAAGAAGATATCTATGCCGCAGTCAAATTAGAAGAAACGGCAGCTGACCACGCGCCTTTAATCATTAAAGGCACAGAAGGCATGGTGATTACCTTAGCAAAATGTTGCCACCCCATTCCTGGCGACCCTATTACTGGTTTTTTTAACCCAGGCAAAGGTATAGTCATCCATCACCCGGAATGTCGTAACAGTAAAGACGTTCGTAAAAAACAAACCAGCTGGATTGATGTTGAATGGAGCCAGGAAGTTTCAGGTGAGTTCCCTACTGAACTTAGAATTGAGTTACTGAACCAACGCGGCACACTGGCCACAATTGCCTCTACAATTTCTAGTATGGATTCCAATATTGAAAGTGTCTCCATCGCCGATCAGGACGATAAAGTTTCTATTGATTTAATCACCTTAACCGTTAAAGACAGGGTTCATTTAGCCAGTATCATACGAAAATTAAAGAAATTGCTTATCATTTTAAAAATTACCCGCGTTAAGGCTTAAAAGCGTAAAATATTGTTAACCAGGCTTTACGCCGCACCACTCTTAACTCAAGCAAGTATAAATTAGAAACTGAACATAAAATGTCAAAAACAATCATCGAAACCAACAAAGCACCTCAAGCCATTGGTACTTATTCACAAGCGGTAAAAGTGGATGATACAGTCTATCTTTCCGGTCAGATCCCGCTAGTTCCTGAGACCATGGAAATTATTGAGGGTGATATTTCTGTACATATCAGACAAGTTTTTGACAACCTTAAAGCAGTTGCAGAAGCGGCTGGCGGTGATTTTTTTGATATTGTTAAATTGAATGTGTTTTTAACAGACCTTTCTGATTTTCCTATTGTAAATGAGATTATGAGTGAATATTTTACTCAACCGTACCCTGCCCGCGCAGCTGTTGGTGTTGCCGCATTACCTAAAGGTGTTAGCGTAGAAATGGATGCTATCATGGTTATTAGAGAAGAATACCCAAGCTAGCGTATAAACCATGGATACACATGAACCTCTGGCACAACCAGTCGCTTCATTATCAGGCATCGGTCCTCAGTCAGCCCAGCGTTTGGAAAAACTGGGGATCAACACCCTTAAAGATCTGCTGTTTCACCTACCCCTTCGTTACGAAGACAGAACCAGAATATACCCCATAAACACCCTTACCCCAGGAATGTCTGTACTCACCTGCGGTACGGTTGAGTTTACCGAGGTATTACTTAAAGGGAAAAACAG
>DAOWHF010000339.1:0-9590 GCA_030641565.1 Methylomarinum sp. | reverse complement strand
TTAGGGGGTGTCCATGCGATATCTAATTTTACTCTGTTTGCTTGCTTCATTTAATGTATTTTCAGAGACTTCGTTGTGGCGAGTCAGTAAAGGGAAGTCTGAATTGTTTATAGGCGGCACCATTCATATATTGAGTGCAAATGATTACCCTTTGCCCGTTGAGTTTGAGCGGGCTTATAAGATGTCTGACCAGATTGTTTTTGAAACTGATTTGGCAGCAATGGCCAGACCAGAAGTTCAGCAACAGCTGTTGCAGCGAGTGATGTATAAAAAGGGGCAGTCACTTAAAAATGTTATAAGCAAACAAACTTATCAGGCACTAGCCGAGCATTCTGTTTCAGTCGGACTGGATATGAATGCTTTAGATCAATTTAAACCACCCATGGTAATACTGACATTAGTGATGGCTGAATTGCAGCGTTTGGGGATGGCTGAGAATGGGGTGGATGATTATTTTAATCAAAAAGCGATAGCTGAAGCTAAATCATTAGGCGCTTTAGAATCATTACAAGTGCAGTTAAATGTCATAGAAAACATGGGCAAAGGTCATGAAGATGAAATGATCATGAGCACTATCGCTGAGATGAAAGAATTACCTATGGTAATGGGGGATATGAAACGCGCATGGCGTACAGGTAATACCAAAATACTGGAAGAAATTGGTATCTCGCCTATGAAATTAGACTATCCCGAATTATATCAATCACTTTTGGTTAATAGAAACAATGCATGGGTACCCAAGATTGAAGCATTGCTGGCTACACCCGAAGTGGAATTTGTTTTGGTGGGGGCTTTGCACTTAGTTGCCAATGAAGGTGTTATTTCAAAATTGCGTGCCTTGGGATATCGGGTGGAGTTATTTTAAATATAAGGTATTCGTTGAGATAATGATGTAGAGTGGCCTTTAGTCCGCCACTCTACCGGTAGGGCTTGCATTCTCTAGCTGGAAATAAATGCAGTTAATAGCTGAGTCACATCAGACATACCTTTCTTTAGGTGATGCTCTATTTCTGCCATAGTGATTTCACCTTCTGATTTCCCTGCTGCCCAGTTGGCTACCACCGCTAAACAGGCATAATTAATATCCAGTTCTTTGGCTAGCGCGGCTTCGGGCATGCCTGTCATCCCCACTAAGTCACAGCCATCTCTTTCCATTCGTGTTATTTCAGCGGCTGATTCTAGTCTGGGCCCTTGCATGCAACCATATGTACCAGTTGTACTAATGATCTGATTAACTTTATTTGCGGCTGTTATTAATCGCTGGCGCAGGGATGGTGTGTAAGGGAAGGTGAAATCAATATGGGTGACAGTTTCCAAGTCATCGGCAAAAAAAGTATGTTCACGCCCATAGCTGTAATCAATGATTTGATCGGGTAATGCAATGTGAGCAGGCTCCATCGCAGATGTAATGCCACCTACAGCAGCAACGGCGATAATTTCAGTCACTCCGAGTTGTTTTAATCCCCAAATATTGGCGCGATAATTTATTTTATGCGGGGGAAGGGTATGTGGATTGCCGTGGCGAGCTAAGAATATTACGTCTTTTCCATTAATATTGCCTTGAATGAATTCAGCGGAAGGCTTGCCATAGGGCGTTTCTAAAGTTTGGCTGGATGTGATATTTAAACCCTCCATTTGGCTTAAACCAGTGCCACCAATAATTGCGAGTTTTGACATAATTATTCTTCTTCCTTGCAGGCATAAATTCCTGCGGCATTTCTAAGATAACCTTTGTAATCCATACCATAACCAAACACGTAACGGTTTTCTACTTCAAGGCCTACAAAATCAGCAATTACCGGTTTTTTATGATCTAGTTTCTTATCTACTAAAACAGCGGTATAAACAGATAATGCACCTTGGTTTTTGCAATAATTGATAATTGCTTTAAGGGTAATGCCTTCGTCTAGAATATCATCCACAATTAAGATGGTTCTGTCTTTAAGGTTAGTTTCAGGTTTTTGTAGCCATTGGATATCGCCCCCTGAGGTTTCATTGTTATAACGACTGGCATTAATGGCATCAAAAGTCAGTGGGAAATTTAAGCGAGTGAGCAGTTTTCCAGAAATAACAACCCCGCCATTCATAACACAAAGAACAACAGGTTTTCTATCGCTTAATAAATAATTGATTTTTACAGCCATATTGTCAATAGCGGACTCAACCTCCGATTCAGTATGTAATAAATCGGCAGATGACTCTATTTGGGATATTTCATTAAGCATGTGTAAGATTATTAATTTGGGTTGATATTTCTTGCCATTTAGTTGTGTTCATTAGCTGTTCACGAGATAAGCTGGGTTTGCCAAGCATCGCCTTAAGTCTTTGTTCTCGAGTCTTATCTTGAGTAACAGGAAGACTGGCCAAGACTTCATCAGCAGCGTCTGGATTATTGCAAACTAAAACCATATCACAACCTGCTTGCATGGCAAGTTGGGCGCGTTGGCTAAAATCACCCATAGAGGCCGCTCCTTCCATGCTTAAGTCGTCACTAAAGACAGTGCCATTAAAGTTTAATTCTGTACGTAATACTTGTTCAATCCAGCGACTAGAAAAACCAGCAGGCAAGCTGTCAACTTGGGGATAAACTACATGGGCGGGCATGATAGCCTCTAGTCCTTCTTTAATTAATTGTGTAAAGGGTTGTAAGTCTTTTTCACGAATAGTTTGCAAGTCACGATTGTCTATGGGTAATGTTAAGTGAGAATCTAATGCCACTGCACCATGCCCAGGAAAATGCTTACCTGTCGCAGCCATGCCTGCCGATTTCATACCTTTTCTGAATTGGCTGGATAATTGAGTTGCCAATTGTGGGTCTTGTGAAAAAGAGCGGTTACCAATGATTTCACTTACCCCACAATCTATATCAAGCACGGGAGCAAAACTAAAATCTACGCCAACAGCTAACAATTCAGATGCCATAAGCCAGCCTGCGGATTCAGCAAGATCAGGGTGTTGGGCGAAGACCGAGGCAGGGGGCAGCCGGGTAAAACCTGTTTGAAAACGCTGAACTCTACCGCCTTCCTGGTCAACTGCAATTAAAATTTCGCCTTCGCGAGCATCACGAATACTTTGGATAAGTTTGGCTATTTGCTCTGGAGAGGTATAATTGCGAGAGAACAAAATGACAGCACCCGTATTAGGATGGTTGATTTTTTGCTGTTCAAACTGTGAGAGTGTTAAACCCTCAATATCAATCATCACTGGGCCAATGGGTTGTTTATTCATAGTTCAGTTGTTATAAATATAAATAGAAAGCTAACTCGAAAAGGAAAGTGTATGCGAATTTTAATTTTATTTTTAAGTTTTTTTCTGATTTCTAACTTTGTTTATGCGGGAGATGATGAGGAAGTGTCAACAGAACTCGTAATAGAATATTTGGAAATGAAACCTAAATTTATTGTTAATTTAGATAAACCTAAAAAATATTTGATGATTAATGTGCAGTTACTGGTAGAAGGTACTGAGTATATAGAAAAAATCAAAAAACATTTGCCAGCATTAAGGCATGAATTAATTATGATATATAGCGGTCGATCAGCTGCAAGTCTACAAACTATGGAGCAACGTGAAGCACTAAGGCAAGAAAGTAAAGAGGCCATTACCAAGGCCTTGGATAAACATTCTAATAGTGATGGTTTTAGGGATGTGTTTTTTAGTGAGTTTTTAGTTCAATAAACAACATTTCAAGAGCGGACTTCAGTCCGCTTTGCAAAACGATTTTACATGCTGTTAGTGATTACTGAATTAAGTATTAAAGTCTTGGTCTTTTCAATAGCTTGTTCTGTATAAGGTATAGCGTCATATTTACCCCAGACAGGTGCAGGCCAGGCAATATCATTTTTATAACGTACTATATGATGAATATGCAGTTGAGGAACCATGTTGCCAATAGCCGCAATATTCATTTTGTCTGCTTTATATATTTCAGCCAGGTTCTTGGCAAGAAAGCTTGATTCTAGCTGTAATTGCTGTTGTTCTTGTTCTGATAATTGATAGATTTCACTAATACCCTTTCTTTCAGGAACCAATACAAACCACGGGTATTGACTGTCGTTAATTAATAAAAGCCTAGATAAATTGAACCGCCCGAGTTCGATGCTATCTTGTTTAAGGCGAGGATGTAGTTGGAAAGTCATAGTTGTTTGTGTTGTACTTAAAGTTACCAACTATAAATAATAATAATAAAAAAGCCAAGATATTATGAATGCTGCCACTATTGCTGCTCAATCAGCACAACCAGAAAACAAATTAGCCGTCTCTTTTAAGTTAATACTCGGCTTGTACTCAATAATGCCGCTTTGTTTTTTAGTCTATTTGGCAGATGAATTCCTTTGGGGAAACTATTTGCAATCGGTTTTACCGAGTAGTCCCACTCATTTTTTACTATTTCAGATTTTATTCGGTACGCCTCACATTATCGCCAGCGCTATACTATTAAGCAGTAATACAGAATATCTACAGTTTTTTAAGTTAAAACTGATAGTGATGACAGTGTTGATTATTATGGTGTTTGGCGTAGGGAGTTTATTTATCCCTTATAAGGTGTTGTACATCGCTACTGCATGCTGGACTGTTTATCATGTGTTTAAGCAACAACATGGAATAGGTAAAGGGGTTTGTCGCTTGCCGAAGTGGGCTTTTTACTGGTTGTTGTGGCTAAGTGTCAGTGCAGGTATTTTTATTTATATGGGAATATTTCTAAAAGACAGCTTAGAACCTGTACATGCTGACTGGATAAAACTTATCTCGGCTGTATTAACTGTAGGGTTGGTTTTAAGCTCAATCTTATGCCAAAGATATGTTTCAACACGATTTGGAAAATACTTTTTGTGGTCAAATACACTGCTGATAGTGAGTAGTTTTTATTTCTATATACAGCAGTATTATTTTCTGGCGATATTGGTTCCACGCCTGGTGCATGATGCAACAGCCTATGTTTTTTATGTAGCACATGATTACAATAAGCATCATGATATGCCGCAAAATAAAATTTACCAATATGCCAAAAGATGTAATCTACATGTCTTTTTAGTATTGCCTATATTGTCTTTTTCTTTGACTTATCTGTTACAGGCTTATGGTGATGATATGGTTAATCTAATCACCCAATTCTTTTTTAGCACAGAAATCTACAAAGCCATAACCTTGGGGTTAATAGGTTACTTGTCCTTAATGCACTATTATATGGAAGCCTTCACCTGGCAGGCAGGTTCACCATTAAGACGCTATATTCGGTTTTCAAAATAGAGCAGATAATTATAGTAGCACGACAAAAAACGGTATGATTTAACCACCTTTGTTCAAAGCAAAAATAATTAGATAAAAATAACTGCGACGGAATTTTCTTAAACATACGTTAATATACTTTGACCGGTAAAATGATTAGGTTGTTTAAGGATGTTTCTATACCATGAGGCTGTTTTTTTCTTTAATTTTTCTGGGTTTGTTAGTCTCTTGTGGCGTCATTCCAGATTATCGATCCCCAGCACCAGAAATTATCTCACCACAGGCATGGAATAGTGCCGGTAACCATGCTGATACAGAGCCACAACCCTGGCTGGCCCAATTTGAAAGCCCTCAATTAAATGCTTTGATTAATGAAGCACTACGCCATAACTATGATCTTAAAGCCGCAGCGGCGCGTGTTTCTATGGCCAGAGCCATGGCGCGTATAAATGGTGCTGAGCGATTGCCACAATTTTCTGCGGGTGTAAAAGGTTCACGTTCACAGCGCAATTCAACCAGTGGTTTTAGCATTAGTAACCCGCGCAGTAATAGTTTTGGGGTGGATTTTACTTTGAGCTGGGAACTGGATGTCTGGGGAAAATTGCAGAATCGATCAGAGGCGGCGGAATATGATTTTGCCGCTGCCGAATTGGATTATAAAGCGGCTCGATTATCATTAGCGGCGGGAGTCGCTTCGTCATGGTTCAAAGTCATTGAGGCCAGTCAGCAATTGCAGCTGGCTGAAAAAAAGGTACGGACTTTTACCGAAACAGTCGAGATTATTCATGACGGCTATGTCAGTGGTATCTTCAGCGCTCTGGATCTGCGTTTGGCAAGAGCCAATGTGGCTGCAGCAAAAAGCCAGAAGGATGCGGGACGCATTGATTTGGATCAGGCCGTGCGTAGTCTGGAAATATTGTTGGGTCGTTATCCCGATGCCGGACTGATTGTAGAATATCAACTGCCCAAATTAAAACAGGGGCTAACGACTGGTTTGCCCAGTACCTTGTTGCAGAGAAGACCGGATATTGTAACGGCTGAAAAAAAACTAATCGCAGCGGACCAACGTTTTACCGCCGCCTGGAAAAACCTTTTACCAAGCATTAGTTTCTCTGCCAGTGGCGGTACCAATGCCGCTCAACTAGCCGACATACTCAATTACAATACCTTGATATGGAATATCCTCGGCAATCTGACCCAGCCGGTTTTTCAAGGTGGACGGCTGATTGCAGAAAAAGATCAGGCAGATGCACAAACGCTGGAAGCCGCAGCCAATTACGCACAAACGATATTACAGGCCTATTTTGAAGTTGAAACGGCATTAACTGCAGAACGATTATTAAATACGCAGCAGCAGGCCTTGCAAATAGCTACTGAGGAGTCCATGGAGGCAGAGCAGTTGGCACTGGATGAATATAGCTCTGGCCTGGTTGAAATGATTACTTTGCTGGAAGCGCAGCGACGTTCTTATGATGCGCAAAGTGCTTTGTTGCAAATATCCAGTCAGCGTCTGTTAAATCGTATTGCCTTGTACCTGGCACTGGGCGGTGACCTTAAAAGCGAATCCATAATGCCAGAACCAGAAAATAAATCATTTTTCTTCAGCCTGTTGAACTGAGTAAGGACTGCTACGTGACCCGTTTAAAAATTATCCTGCCTGTTATTGTGATGGTATTGGCTATAGCCATAAGTTATGGCTTTATAAAAAGTAAGAATAAACCCCATCACCGACAAAAATCACCTTCTGTTACCTCGGTTGAAGTGATTCAACTGGTGAAAAGCAATTTTCAGGTGTGGGTGAATTCTCAGGGTACGGTTACTCCACGTACCGAAAGCACACTGATTCCGGAAGTTTCCGGGCGCATCATTACTATTTCACCGTTCTTTCGTGAAGGGGCATTTTTTGAGGCAGGTCAGACCTTATTACAGATTGACCCGAGTAATTACCGGATTGCTGTAACAGTGGCGCAAAGTAAAGTGGCGGAAATGAAGCTGATGTTAGCCGAGGAACAGGCAAAATCGCAACAGGCGAAAAAAAACTGGCATCGGCTGGGACAAGGTGGTGAGCCCTCTGAACTGGTTTTGCGTAAACCTCAATTGGCGGGAGCCAGAGCAGCGCTTGCAGCAGCTGAAGCGGCATTGCAACAGGTCAGACTTGATTTGCAAAGAACCCGCATTAGTGCTCCTTATGCTGGCCGGGTACTGGATCAGCAGGTAGATATTGGTCAGTATGTATCCCCTGGGTCCGTGCTGGCGAAAATCTATGCCGTCGATTATGCTGAAATCCGGCTGCCGCTCAGTGATAAACAACTGCAATTTATTGATGTGCCTGAATTATATCGTGGGCAGGATCAGCAAACCTTAGATATGCCAGAAGTGGTTTTAAGCACTGCGATGGGGACACAACATTATCAGTGGCAAGGGCATATAGTCCGTGCCGAAGGTGCCTATGATACGCGTAGTCGCAGATTGTCATTGGTGGCTCAGGTGGATGATCCTTATGCTAAAACAGCAGAAAACCAGCCGCCGTTGAAAGTGGGACAGTTTGTTGAAGCAAGGATCAAAGGTAAACAGTTGCAACAGGTATTTGTGGTACCTCGTTCAGCCATCAGGGATCATTCACAATTGATGATTGTTGATGAGAAAAGTCGCTTAAATCTGCGGCAAATTAATATTATCTGGAGTGATGCCGAGCATGTTGTCATCCGCCAGGGCTTAAAGGTCGGTGAATGGTTGTGTATTACCCCAATACAATATGCAGTTAACGGTTTGCAGGTGAAAGCTCTAAATAAAGGTAAAGCCATTTTTGCTGATAAAGGAGTAATCAGGCAATGATACGCTGGTTTACATACAATGATGTTGCGGCCAATTTACTGATGCTGCTGATTATTCTGGCTGGCTTATACGCACTGCCAACAATTCCCATGGAAGTGCTGCCACGATATGAGTCAGATGTCATCAATATCCGTATTGCCAACCCCGGCGCCACACCCGAGGAAATGGAACGGGATGTGGTGATGCGAGTTGAAGAAGCCATTCATGATCTGGAAGGGATTAAGGAAATTATTTCTACCGCAGTAGAGGGTACTTCAACCGTTGATGTGGAAGTCGCCAGAGGCTATCAAGCCCGTGAACTGATGGATGATTTAAAAGCCCGAATTGATGCAATCAATCATTTTCCTGAAGACATTGAACGTCCTGACCTTAAGGTTGCACAGCGCAATCATGATGTTATCAGCGTGGTGCTCTCAGCCGACATGAGTGAAGCTGATTTACGCAGGCTGGGTGAAAAAGTACGAGATGATATTGCCGCATTGAATGGAATTTCCCAGGTGGAACTGACGGGCGTACGTCCTTATGAAATTGCCATCGAAGTTTCTGAACAGCAGTTGCAGCGTTATGGCCTGACCTTTGAGGAAATTGCTCGCGCTATTAACCGCAGTTCCTTAAATGTATCGACGGGTACCATTAAAAGTAAGGGCGGCGATATTCTGTTGTCATCCAGAGGCCAGGCTTATAGTCAGGAGGATTTTGAAAAAATCGTCATCCGCAGTGCGGAACACGGTATACGCTTGGTTTTAGGTGATATCGCCACAGTGACCGATGGTTTTATGGAAGGCAATCTGGCTTCAGTTTATCAGGGCAAAGCCGCGGTGATGATTGATATTACCCGCGTGGGTAATGAAAATGCCATCGCCATCGCCGATGCAGTGAAACAGTATATTAATCAGGCTCAACAAGGTCTTCCAGCCAATATCGAAATCAGTTATTGGCGAGATCGTTCAAAGATTATTAAGGGCCGTATCAATACCTTATTGAAAAGTGCATGTCAGGGCGGCATTCTGGTGTTTTTGCTGTTAACGATTTTTTTAAGATTGTCAGTGGCACTATGGGTATGTGTGGGTATCCCCGTGAGTTTTTTGGGCGTATTGGCAATAATGCCGTTACTGGGAGTGACAATTAACGTCAATACTGTATTTGCCTTTATTATGGTACTGGGCGTAGTGGTTGATGATGCCATTGTGACCGGGGAAAACATATACCGGCATCTACAGCAACAAGTGGGTGACAGTGTAGAAGCCACCATTGCAGGTGTTAAAGAGGTCGCAGCCCCCGTGACTTTTGGCGTGTTGACCACCGTTGTTGCTTTTGTACCCATGCTGAGCATAGAAGGCAGACGCGGACAAATGTTTGCTTTTATTGCACTGATAGTGATACCTGCGCTGCTGTTTTCGTTGCTGGAAACCAAGTTCATACTACCCGCTCATTTGAAACATTGTCAGCCGATTAATCGTTCATCAGCGAATAACTGGCTGGAAAAACTACAGAATGTGTGTGGTGACCAGTTGGCTCATTTTATA
>DAOWHF010000047.1:0-3108 GCA_030641565.1 Methylomarinum sp. | reverse complement strand
GCTGCAATGGTACCTATCGCGGGATTTTTTTCGGTATAGAATGCTGCATTTTGATGCGGGTTCTCACCGTAACGCATGGCTTGCGTATGTTGGTACTGTAAATTAAGGGTTGCAGGAAATTGCACCTTATTGACAGCGCCTAAATAAACTGAAATAGCCGTATCGTATTTAGCGGTATGCTCAAAACTTTTAAGCGCCATGTTAAAGCGTGTTTGTTGAGCGATATTATTTTCGTTGGCTGATAATTCGCTAATGACAGCGCTGTAATCAGCAGGGTCAACAATAACTGTAACATCGGCATGATTTTTCGCTGCCGCACGGATCATGGTTGGTCCGCCTATATCAATATTTTCAATGGCTGTTGCTAAATCACAATCAGGATTAGCTACTGTTTGCTCAAACGGATAAAGGTTAACAACCACTAAATCAATGGCATTAATACCATTAGCAGCCATAATATCGTCATCAATGCCTCGGCGACCTAAAATACCGCCATGCACTTTAGGGTGTAGGGTTTTTACTCGCCCATCCATCATTTCGGGGAAGCCTGTGTAATCAGATACTTCAGTCACTGCGACATTATTTTCTGCAAGCAATTTTGCAGTGCCACCTGTTGAAAGTATTTCTATACCTAATTGTTCCAGTTCTCGACAAAAATCGAGGACACCTGTTTTATCAGAAACACTAATCAGTGCGCGAGTAATTTTTTTGTTCATGCAAACCTCAGAAGGTATGGGGATAGGATTTAGGATAAGCCGTAAAATTCAAGTTTCTTTCGCAGAGTACTGCGACTTAATCCGAGTATTTTGGATGCTTTAGTTTGGTTGTGCCCACAGTAGACTAGAGCCGCTTCAATTAGAGGTTTTTCTACTTCACTAATAACCATGGCATGAAGCCCAGTTGTGTCATGACCATTAAGCTGAGCAAAATAGTGTTCCATTGTTTTTTTAACGTGAACAGATAGAGGAACAGGAGTCGGCTCACTGTCTAAGTTGATGATTTTAGCGCTTTGTTGCATTGCTACCCTATTTTTAAACATTATTGATAGAGAAACTCAGTATCGGAAAAGACTGAATTAACCATGGCTATTTGTTGAGCAGGATTGTTGACCTGATAAATTTCTTTTTTACGCGTCTCTGGGATTGAGCCTAGATGATCAAAATACCAGCCGATATGTTTTCGAGCTATTCTAACACCGCTGATATTGCCATAGAAGCTGTATAAGTGTTCCAGATGATTATTAATTATTAATTTAATCTCGTTAACCGATGGATTTTTAAAGCTTTTGTCTATATTAAGCTGATTTAATATGTTGCTAAAAATCCATGGGTTGCCCTGTGCTGCTCGGCCAATCATGATGGCATCCGCTTCTGTGTAATCTAAAACTTGTTGCGCTTTTTCTGCGCTGGTAATATCACCATTTGCAATAACAGGGATGTTAACTGTCGATTTTACCTGTTTGATGGTGTCATATTCAGCTATACCATTAAATTTACATGCACGCGTTCTGCCATGTATGGTTAATGCGGCAATACCAGATTGCTCAGCAATTTGGGCAATTGTCAGCGCATTCTTGTTTTCTGGATCCCATCCAGTGCGGATTTTAAGTGTCACCGGAATATCAACAGCATTAACGACAGCATCTAAAATTCGCTTAACCAATGCTTCATTTTTAAGTAATGCAGAGCCGGCAGCGACTGAGCATACCTTTTTAGCCGGACAGCCCATGTTGATATCAATAATCTGAGCGCCACGCTGCCAATTTAGCAAAGCGGCATCCGCCATTTGCTGTGGATCGGTGCCTAAAATTTGTACAGAGCGTAAACCAGATTCTCCAGTATAGTCTGTTTTGAGTAAAGTTCTTCGGTGTTTTTGTAATGTAGGATTTGAGGCGACCATTTCAGAAACCGCCAGTCCCACACCAAACTGCCTACATAACTCTCGAAATGGGCGATCTGTAATCCCTGCCATAGGGGCAAGAATAAGATTGTTTTTGAGTTTGTGAGGACCTATTTGCATTACACGCACTTTGGGGAAAAGGCCGCATATAGTACATAAATTAGGTTAAAGGTTCAAGGTTTTAAAAGAAAGACGAAAGACGAAAGAAAGATCGTTCCGCTTTTGAGAGTCTGCTCTTGCTCTTTTAGTCTTTCGTCTTGAGCCTTTAGTCTGCTTTTATCCTTTTAAGTCTTTATCTGCTTCATCAGTAAAGATAGGGTTATCGCGGTCTTCTTTATTTAACTTACCAATGTCTTCTGGGTAAATGTGCCAGAAAGATTGATCAATTGAGCCATTTTTATAGTTTTCTTTGTTTGCGTGTGTAAACGGACACCACCAGTTTTCAACCACTTTAACCAAGTAAGCATGCCATTCAAAAAGTGCGACGCTATATGGGCAGTAAACAGTGCAATTAAGTATCCAGTACAGTTTAGATTGCGCAAAGCTGAGCTTGAACGTGCCATCCATAGTAATTTGTTCTTTTAATGAGTAGCGATGACTGGCTCTGTCGGGAATATAGTCCCCCCATTTTTTAACATTCTCCGCGCCGCAAAGGATTAGGCTGTAATAGGTTAAATAACCACTGATTAATACAAATGGAAATGTCAGTATCGGTAAATAAATTAATATTAGACCGATGGTTCGGGACAAAACGGACATTTTTTTATAGTTCTTGCCAATTTGAACTCTATCGGCAGCGCATTGTTCACAAGCTTTCATTTTTATTCTCATTTGTTGTGGGTAATAGTTTATCTTGGTTAAGTAATTGATAAATACTTAAACAGCCTTCACAGCAGAAGTTTTGTTCACCTTCTTTAGTGTTGAGTCTAAATGCGTTTATTTCAACAGGTTGACTGCAAAGTGCACAAGGTTCTTTTGTGTTCATAGGAATATTATAAACTGCTAGAAACGGAGCAGAAATAAGTTTTTAAATATTCTGTTTCAGGTATTGATGGGTGGACAGGATGGTCAGGTCCTTGGCTACCGGTTGCAAAAAACACCAAGTGACGATCTATATGGCGTGCAGAGGAACGTAATATTTCATGTAAGTTAGCTTTACTTAAATGATGTGAGCAGGATGCAGAAACCAAGATGCCATCTTTATGTAAT